>NZ_MQSY01000071.1:0-34857 GCF_001921245.1 Aeromonas sp. YN13HZO-058
TTTACCACCGAAGTGCTTGGCCAGCACGTTGGTGATAGCTGCAGTCAGGGTGGTTTTACCGTGGTCAACGTGGCCGATGGTACCCACGTTAACGTGCGGTTTATTACGCTCAAATTTTTCTTTAGACATGATCGTCCCTCTAAACTAACGCTGAGTACGCGGTGGCAAGCTAACCACAGAACAGTTTATATGATGGATTTGAATCTGGTGGGGAAGAGAGGCTGGTGCTGACAGGCAGATTCGACTGCCGACCTCACCCGAGGGTGTAGCTCTTGGTATCGCCTGAGCCATATCAGCATCTTGGAGCGGGCAGCGGGAATCGAACCCGCATCATCAGCTTGGAAGGCTGAGGTAATAGCCATTATACGATGCCCGCATTTCTCTAACCCAAAGAACTCAAACCGCAGAGAAATATGGTGGAGGGAGAAGGATTCGAACCTTCGAAGGCAGAGCCGTCAGATTTACAGTCTGATCCCTTTGGCCGCTCGGGAACCCCTCCAGATGCCAGATTGTCACAACGGTAATTCTGCTTGCACCCGTTGTTTTTATCGCTTTTGCACGGCAAATAGACGACAGACAGTCAAGCGTCGCGCATTTTATTGTAAGGATTTGGGGGATGCAACCATTGAACCCGGCAAAATATGCTTTATTGCCGGGAAGTTTGCAAAAAAGCGGGGGCAAACAAGCCAATCCTGCTGCGTCCCTTGTCGCTCCCCCCCCCTTGGTGTATGGTCGCCGTGCCCAAGAAACAGTGATGACACCATGACGACAGAGCATAACCCCTATCTGCAATTCACCCGCGATCAATGGGCGTTATTGCGCGATTCGGTCCCCCTGACCCTGACCGAACACGATCTGCAGACCCTGCGCGGGATCAACGAGAAGGTGTCATTGCGGGAAGTGGANCACCCGCGATCAATGGGCGTTATTGCGCGATTCGGTCCCCCTGACCCTGACCGAACACGATCTGCAGACCCTGCGCGGGATCAACGAGAAGGTGTCATTGCGGGAAGTGGAAGAGATCTACCTGCCCCTCTCCCGCCTGCTCAATCTCTATGTCAAAGCCAAGCAGCGTCGCAGCCGGGTACTGGAGCAGTTCCTCGGTCAGTCCCGCGGCAAGGGCACCTATATCATCAGCATTGCCGGCAGCGTGGCGGGGGGCAAAAGCACCACGGCCCGTATTCTGCAGGCACTGCTGGAGCGCTGGCCGGAACACCCTCGGGTGGAGCTGGTCACCACCGACGGCTTCCTCTATCCCAACAAGGTACTGGAAGAGCGTGGCCTGATGCGCCGCAAGGGGTTCCCGGAATCCTACGACATCCGCCATCTGGTGGAGTTTGTCGCCAATATCCGCGCCGGTCACGAGAAGGTCGAAGCGCCGGTCTACTCCCACCTTATCTACGACATCATTCCCGATGAGAAGAAAGTAGTGGAGCAGCCGGACATCCTGATCCTGGAAGGACTCAATGTGCTGCAAAGCGGCATGGACTACCCCCAGGAGCCCCATCGGGTCTTCGTGTCGGACTTCGTCGACTTCTCGATCTATGTGGATGCCGATGCCGAACTGCTGCGCACCTGGTATATCGAACGCTTTCTCAAGTTCAGAAGCGGTGCCTTCTCGGATCCCGACTCCTACTTCCATAACTACGCCAAACTGGCGGAGAGTGAGGCGACCCGGATTGCCAGCAATATCTGGCAAGATATCAACTATCTGAATTTGCAGGAAAATATCCTGCCAACCCGTGAGCGTGCCAACCTGATCATGACCAAGGGCCATGAGCACGCCATCGAGCAGATCAAGCTGCGCAAATGATGACCGCGGTTGCCGGATAACGAAGAGGGGGCCCGCAGGCCCCCTCTTCTATTTGGCATCATCAGCGGCCTTGCTGTCCCTCAGTCGCCCCGGCGCAGGGAGAGCTCGCCCCCCAGATAGAATTTGACCCCTTCACCTGTCTCCAGGCGCAGGGCGCCGCGATCGTCGATGCCACGGGCGATGCCGCGGATCTCCTGATCTCCCATCAACAGACGCACCGGGCGACCGGCAAAGTGATCGAGCCGGTTCCAGTCATCGACGAAGCTTGCCAACCCCTGCTGCTCAAAGGTGTGCAGCGCCTGCTGCAGATGGACGATCATCCGGGCCGCCAGCTGATTGCGATCCACCAGTTCCGGATTGATGTGGCGCAGCTCGGCCCAGGCCTGATCGATCTTCTCCCCTTCGCGGGCAGGCATTGCCAGATTGAGACCGATGCCGATCACCAGATGACAACTGGCGCCAGCGCTACCGCTCATCTCCACCAGAATGCCCGCCAGCTTGCGGCCCTGATAGTAGAGGTCGTTCGGCCACTTGAGCTCGACGCCCTGATAGCCAAGGGACTCCAGCGCTTCGACCACTGCCACGCCCACTGCCAGACTCAGCCCCATGGCTGCCGCCATGCCTTGTTCGAGTCGCCAGTACATGCTGAGGATCAGCTGGCAACCGAACGGCGAAATCCAGGGTTTGCCACGACGACCGCGCCCGGCGGTCTGACACTCGGCCAGACAACTCTCGCCGGAGCGCAGCTCATTGACCCGATCCAGCAGGTGCTGATTGGTCGAGCCAATAACCGGAAAACAGTGCACCGGCGCCATCGGGGCCAGCGCTTGCAAGGTGGCCTGATCATAGAGCGCCATCGGCACCGCCAGCCGATAGCCCTTGCCGGTCAGGCTAAAGAGATCCAACCCCAGCTCCTTGAGCGCCGCCATGTGTTTGCTCACCGCAGCCCGGCTGATGCCCAGCTGCTCACCCAGCTGTTCGCCGGAGTGAAACTGGCCGTCGCTGAGCAGGGTGATCAGGGTCTGTCTGATGGGAGTCAGGGTCATGAGAGCACCTCGTCGAGCCAGGTCTCGCCCTGCGGCCCCATGAAGCGCACCTCGTGCTCCAGTGCCACGCCAAACTTTTGTTCCACGCTATCGCGGACATGGGCCGCCAGGGCGATCAGCTCCATGGCGCTGGCGCCCCCCAGATTGACCAGCACCAGCGCCTGCTCCTGATGGACGGCGGCGCGGCCGATGGCAAAGCCTTTCAGGCCGCACTGATCGATGAGCCAGCCAGCCGCCAGCTTGGCCTGCCCTTCTCCGGCCGGATAGCAGGGCATCTGCGGGTAGCGTGCCTTGAGCGACTCAGCCAGCGCGGCGGGCACCACTGGATTCTTGAAGAAACTGCCCGCATTGCCGAGCACGGCGGGATCCGGCAGTTTGGCCATGCGGGTGGCACAGACGGTATCGAAGATGGCCTGCGCAGAAGGTGTGTCACCGAGTGCCGCCAGCGGGCCATAGCCCAGCACCGGCTGCCACGCCTTGGGCAGTTTGAGCCCGACGGCGGTGATCAGGTGGGAATCCTGATACTCGTGCTTGAAGATGCTGTCGCGATAACCGAAGCGGCACTCTGCCGCCGCGATCCGCTCAATCTCGCCACTCTGCCAGTTGAACGCCTCGACATAGGCACAGAAGTCAGCCAGCTCGACCCCGTAGGCACCGATGTTCTGCACCGGCGCCGCACCGACCGTACCGGGGATCAGCGCCAGATTCTCCAGCCCATACCAGCCCTGCAGCAGGCAGTGGCGTACCAGCTGATGCCAATCCTCACCCGCCGCCACATGCAGCAACCAGTGATCGCCACCATCTTCAGCGGTAATCCCCTTGAGCCGGTTGAGCACCACCAGACCGAGAAAATCGGTGGTGAAGAGCATGTTGCTGCCGCCGCCCAGATTGAGGCGTGGCAGCTGGTTGAGCTGCGGATCGGCACGCAGGGTCGCCAGATCGGCAACCTGCTCCACCTCGGCCAGCCAGAGGCAATAAGCATCGAGGGCAAGGGTGTTGAGCTTCAACAAGGAGGCGTTGGCATTCAGTTTCATCGGTCTATCCCGGCTTGGTGCAAGGGCGCAGTCTACCTCAAGTTACCCCATGACGAAAAACCCGAGCCCTTTTCGGGGCAATAACAGTGGTTTACAGTAGACGGCTTCAACTGTTGAGGAACAACTCATGAATAACCAGTTTGCCGTCATCGGCCTTGGCCTGTTTGGCAGCGCGCTATGTGAAGAGCTGCAACGGCAAGATGCCGAAGTGCTGGCCATCGATATCGACGAGAGCAAGACCCGCCAAATCGCAGCCCTCTGCAATCACGTCATCGTCGCTGACGCCACTGATGAGGCCACGGTCGCCGAACTGGGGCTGGCCAATTTCGATATCGTCTTCGTCGCCATCGGCGACAACCTGGAGACCAGTATCCTCACCACCCTCGTCCTAAAAGAGGCGGGGGTGAAGAAGGTGTGGGTCAAGGCGCGTGACAAGTTCCACGCCAAGATCCTGCAAAAAGTGGGCGCCGACAAGGTGATCAATCCGGAGTGGGACATGGGCCGCCGGGTCGCCCAGAGCATGCTGGACAACCGGCTGTTCGACTATCTGGAACTGGGCCACAACATGGTACTGACCGAGTTTGTCATCGGCCTGCCGCAAAATGGCAAGGCGCTCGGGGACCTTCATCTGCTGCAGCAGAGCGATTTCCAACTGCTCGCCATCAAGCGCGGTGAAGTGCTGCACAACGTGCTGACCGGCAAGATGGAACTGCAACTGGGCGACATCCTGATCCTCGCGGGCAACAAGCACGCCATCGACCACTGGCTCGAAACCCTATGATCAACTGGCGCAGCAGCTACGCCTTTGCGCTGCATCGGGAGCAGGACTCCCGCTGGAGCGAGGCAAGGCTGATCCTCGGCAGCTTCCTGTTCATCCTGCTGGTTGGCACCATCTTTCTGGTGCAACCCTCCAGTCACAATGGCGAGGTCACCTTCGTCAACGCCCTGTTCACCGCCACCTCGGCCATCAGCGTGACGGGTCTTGGCGTGGTGGACACCGGCAGCGCCTTCACCCTGCAGGGGCAGATTTTCCTGCTGATGCTGATGGAGATCGGCGGTCTGGGCCAGATGACCATGACCCTGTTGCTGATCGCCATCTTCAGCAAGCGGGTCGGTCTGCGCCAGCAGGTGCTGGCCAAGGAGGCGCTGGGACAGGAGGGCTCGGTCAACATCATCCAGCTGGTCAAACGTATCGTGCTGTTCGCCTTTATTGCCCAACTGATCGGCACCGGCATCATGGCGATCCGCTGGGTGCCCGAGATGGGGTGGGTGCACGGCCTCTATGTCAGCTTCTTCCACGCGGTATCGGCCTTCAACAACGCCGGCTTCTCGCTGTTTGCCAACAATCTCATGGATTATAGAGACGACCCCATCATCAGCTTGACCATCGCCGGTCTGCTGATCCTCGGGGGGATCGGCTTTACCGTCATCGTCGATCTGGTGCGCAACCGCCGCTGGCGCAAGCTGAAGCTGCACAGCAAGCTGATGCTGCTGATGACCCCGGCGCTGTTGCTGGCCGGTACCCTGATGTTCTGGCTGCTGGAGCACAACAACCCGGGCACCCTCGGCAAGGCAGGTATCGGTGGCCAGCTGCTGGCAGCCTTCTTCCAGTCTGCCAGTGCCCGTACCGCCGGTTTCAATACCATCGATATCGGGCTGATGACCCCGGCGGCACTGCTGTTCCTGATGATGCTGATGTTTATCGGTGCCGGTGCGACCTCAACCGGTGGTGGTATCAAGGTGACCACTTTCGCAGTCGTGCTGCTGGCGACCAAGGCGTTTCTGACCAAACGACCCCATGTCACCGCTTTTGGCCGCACCCTGTCGCCCCAGATCGTGACCCGCTCACTGGCCATCATCATCGTCAGCACCATGGTGCTGATGCTGGCGATGTTCCTGCTGATGGTGACCGAGGATCTGCCGTTCGACAAAATCATGTTCGAGACCATCTCGGCATTTGCCACCGTTGGCCTCTCTACCGGCATCACCGCCTCCCTGAGCGAGCCGGGCAAGCTGATCCTGGTGCTGGTGATGATCTGCGGCCGTCTCGGCCCCCTCACTCTGGCCTTTATGCTGGCCCGCCCAGTCGAGACCCGCATCCGTTATCCGGAAGAGAACGTCTACACCGGCTAAGTGGAGCCAGGCCATTACCGCGATAAAAAAGAGAGAGGGGCCATTGGCCCCTCTCTCTTTTCCGCTGGCGGCCTCTGCACATCAGCTCATCCGCCAGCCGCCACTCACGCGGTCAGGCTGCCTTGCTTCTGGCTGTGCGCTTGCCCGTACTCTTGCGAGGAGCGGCACCAGCGCCGCTGGCCGCCGGACTCTTGCGCTTGGTAAAACGCCGCTTGCTGGCACCCGGCGCCTCCTTGGGCAGGGCACTGAAGCTGGCGCCGGAGTCCTGCCGTGCCCCTTCAATCAGGCCGTTGAGCTGCTCGGTGAGCGGCCCCATAAACTGCTGGTAGCTACCGTGGCGCTCGGCGATCTGGCCGAGGCTCTGCTCCCACAGCGCCGTCATATCCGGCGTGGTGGCGGTGGCGGGCAGCGCCTGCACCAGCGCCCGCCCGGTCGGGGTCGCCTTGATGCTCTTGCCTTGGCGCACCAGAAAGCGGCGTTTGAACAGCAGGTCGATGATGCCGGCCCGGGTCGCCTCGGTGCCGAGGCCATCGGTGTCGCGCAGGGTCTTGCGGATCTCGGGATCCTGCACATAGCGGGCGATGCCGGTCATGGCCGCCAGCAGGGTGGCATCGGTAAATGACTTGGGCGGCTGGGTCATCTTCTCCAGCAGTTCGCCCCGCTCGCACAACAGTAGCTCTCCCTCTTTCAGTGCAGGCAGAGTGCCCGCCTTCTCTTCATCGTCATCCTCCTCCACCCCGAGCAGCGCCTTCCAGCCCGCTTTCAGAATGCGCCGCGCCTTGGCCTGAAACAGACCACCGGCGATGCGCAGCAGCACCTTGCTGTCGTTGTATTCGAACGGAGGATAAAACTGCAGCAGGTACTGGCGGGCAATCAGGCCGTAAAGCTTCGCCTCGTCGGCCCCCAGCGTGGCGGGATTGCCCTGCTTCTCGGTGGGGATGATGGCGTGGTGGGCATCCACCTTGCTGTCGTTCCACGCCTTGCTGCGGATCTTGCCATCCGCCTCGCTAACCGCCTTGGCCAGCGTGGGCGCTGTGGCGGCGATGGCGCCGCGCACCTGCTCGGCCCGCTTGAAGTGGTCGGTCGGCAGATAGCGGCTGTCGGAGCGCGGATAGGTGATGATCTTGTGGCGCTCGTAGAGACTCTGGCAGATGTCGAGCACCCGTTTGGCATCCATGCCGAACCGCTTGGCGGCATCGATCTGCAAGCTAGAGAGGTTATAGGGCAGCGGTGCCGCCTGCTTGCGGGCCTGTTCCTCCACCGATTCAACCTGAGCGGGCTGGCCGTTGATCCGGCTCACCACCTTGTCGGCCAGCGCCCGGTTGAGCACCCGCCCCTCCTCGTCCTGCCACGGCAGGCAGGCTTCCGATGGCAGCCACTTGGCGGTGAAACGTTCGTTGCCGTCGGTCAGCAGATGGGCCAGCACCTCGTAGAAGGGTTTGGGCACGAAGGCCTCGATCTCGAAATCCCGCCGCACCACCAGCCCGAGTAGCGGGGTCTGCACCCGACCGACCGAGAGCAGCTCGCTACAACCGGCCTTGCGCCCGAGCAGGGTATAGGCGCGGGTCATGTTAATGCCGTAGAGCCAGTCGGCCCGACTGCGGGCCAGCGCCGAGACCGCCAGCGGCACGAACTCCTTGTTGTCCCGCAGCTTGTCGAGCGCGCGGCGCACCGCCGGCGGGTTGAGATCGCTGATGAGGCAGCGCTGCACCGGCCTGGTTTTCGGGTAGCCGAGAAAATCGATCACCTCGTCCACCAACAGCTGCCCTTCCCGATCCGGGTCACCGGCGTTGACCACGCAGTCCGCCTGCTTGATCAGCCGCTTGATGACGGTGAGCTGGGTTTTGGTCTTGGGTTTGGCCACCAGCTGCCACTGGGCGGGGATGATGGGGAGGTGCTCCATCCGCCACTGCTTGAAGGCGGCGTCATAGGCATCGGGCTCGGCCTGCTCCAGCAGATGGCCGATACACCAGGTGACCACATCCCCCTGGGCTGTTTCGATAAAACCGTCGCCCTTCTTGTGGGGCTTGGGCAGGGCATCGGCAATGGCGCGGCCCAGCGTGGGCTTCTCGGCGATAAAGAGTCGCATCGGTGGCTACCTGCAATACTGTATATGCAGACAGTATACAACTGCCACCGCGAAAGCCCAACAACCCCTATTCGTCGAACGGGTGATCGTGGATGGCGGCAAACAGCCGCGCCTGATTGAGTAGCGGCGCATAGTGGAAGGCATTCTCGCCATCTTCCGCCAGCAGGTAGTCGGTCAGCTGTTCGCGCACCGCCTCTTGCAGGGTTTCCAGCTTCCACGGCTTGGCAAGGTAGTAGTGCAACCCGCCGCGATTGACCGCCTCGACGGTGGCCTCCAGCCCCGCTTGCCCGGTCAGCAGCAATTTGCGGCTGGCCTGGGTGGTGGCACGCCGGTTCAGCTCCACCAGAAAATCGACCCCCAGGGTTCCCGGCATGATGTGGTCACAGAGGATCAGCGCCAGCTTGTTGCCGTCGCGCTCCCACTCCTCCACCACCGCACGCGCCTCATCGACGCTCTCGGCAGCTTCCAGCTCGAAGTGGGAGCGGAACGGGGCGAGATCGTGGATCACCGCATCCAGCACCTCCCGTTCATCGTCCACACACAGGATCAGATAGTGTTTGTTCATTGCTCCTCCTTGGCGACATGGTTTGGCACGCCGCGCGATTGATGCTGGCGACGGCTCAGGCCGCATGTTCCTTGTTGTGATGAGGCTCGCCCCCGTAACCGGCCTGCCCCATGCCATCCAGCGGCAGACAGACTCGCATCCGGGTGTAGCGACCCGGTTCGGAGGCCACCTCGATCCGGCCGTGGTGCTGCTGAACTATCTGCAGCGAAACGCTCAGGCCAATGCCGAGGCCGAAATGGCCCTCCCGCTTGGTGGTGAAGTTGAGATCGAAGATCCGCTGCCACAACTCGGGCTCGATGCCGCAGCCGCTATCCTCGATCTCCACCATGGCCCACTCGGGATCCAGCAATCCGGTGCGAATGGTGAGTCGCCCCGGGCCGCTCATGGCATCCAGACTGTTGGCGATCAGGTTGGTCCACACCTGCTGCAGGGCGATGGGGTGACAGCGTACCAGCGGCAGCGGTTGGTACTCCTTGCAGATCTCATGGTGCTTGAGGCGGTTTTCGAAAATCATCAGGGTATCTTCCAGCCCCTCGTGCAAGTCCACCAGCGAGGGTTCGAGCCGATCCTGCCGCGCATACTGCTTGAGGCTCTTGACCAGATCGCCGATGCGGCGGGCGCACACCTCGATATTGCGCAGGAAGCTGCCGGTCTGCTGGAACAGCTCCAGCCGGGAGAGCAGCGCCTCCCGCTCGGTGGCGGTGCGGCTGGCAAACCAGCGCTGCCAGTTCAGCTCGTCATCCAGATTCATCTGCACCGCCAGCCGCGCCTGCTGGCGATCGCCAAAGCGCCCCTCCGCCTGCCGGGTCTTGTCACGGATCTCGCTGGTCGAGACCGGCTGGGCGGTCAGCGCCTGACAGAGGGTCTGGTTGCCCAGCCCCTTGATGGGAGCAGGCAGTTCGAGATTGACCAGATCGGGGATGGCAGCTCGCAGGGTCTCGCTGCCACGGATGATGGCCGCCACCGGGTTGTTCAGCTCATGGGCGACACCTGCCACCAGCTGACCCAGCATCGCCATCTTTTCGCTCTCCACCAGCTGGGCGTGGGCGGCATCGAGGGAGTTGAGGGTCTGTTGCAACCGCATCTCGGTACGGATGCTGTTTTGCAGGCGGCGGTTGAAGTGGCGCAGCAGCAGATTGGTAAAGGAGGGGAGCAGTTCGCTGCGCGCCTGCATCACCCGGGAGAATTGCAGCTTGTCGAGCTTGATCACCTCGGCGCCGGTCAGGGTCACGCCGGTGGTGAAGGCGGGTTCGCCGGTCACAAAGGACATGCCCCCCACCAGCGAACCGGTGCGATAGTGCACCACCTCCTGATCGATCCCCTGCTCGTCCCGCTTGCGCAGCACCACCTCCCCCTTGGCGATAAACCAGAGGAAGCTGTTGGGCTCCCCCTCGCGGGTCAGCACATGGCCCGGACTGTAGTGGCGGCAGACCCGCGCCTCGTCATTGCCATCGAAAAACTGGTAGAGGCCGTCGATCACCACCCGCGACAGCTCTTCATCGCTGCAGTGGGTGTAATCCATAAAACCCTGCCGATAGGCCGCCAACTGGCGATCGACGTGGACCCGCAGCAACTTCTGGTTGTCGAGCACGGCGGCATAGCTCAGCAGGTCAGCCTCGGGCTGGAGCAGCACAAAGTGGCTGGCCTGCTCGATCACCGCCCGGCGCAGGCTGCCATCGCGCCAGGGGCGCTGCAGGTAGTAGTCGAGACGACCGAGGTTGACCGCCTCGATGATCGATTTCATCTCCGGCTGGCTGCCCAACAGGATCTTGCGGCACGCCTCGTGGCGGCTGCCGAGGCGGATCAAAAAATCGGCCCCTCGCCCATCCCCCAGATCGCTGTCACACACCACCACTGCGGGCGGCTGCCCCTTGCGGTCCAGCTCGTCGAGGGCCAGCTCCGCCGACTCCTGCCCGACCACCACCACCAGCGCAAAATGGCCGAGCAGCGGGGCCAGCTCCTGTTCGAATTCGGTCAGCAGCTGCACGTTGGCGGCGACACACAGCAGTGAGAAAGGGCTCATCGACGACACTCCGTTGTGGCTCACTGTTCACTATATCAACGAATCTTGTGGGGTTTTGCGAGGGGGCTAACAGCTGTCGTGGAAAGTGAATAAATTGCTCAATCAACGATTGATTGAATTTAATTCCACCAAACAGTCAATATCAAAATAAAAGACAAAGTGTGACGAACATCAAAAAATATAAACCATGATGAAGGTCAACGCCTTATCCCTGTCATTACTACTACTATTGGACTACTACTATGTTGGTAAAAATTGACCGTAGGAAAACGCCGCCATGATTGGAAAACTGATAAGAAAAACCTGGTTCTGGCTCCTGCTGCTCGGGGCCCTGCTGGGTGTCGCGGCACTGGGTGTCACCGTGACCGTGCTGCACAAGACCAGCTCCACCGAATTCTGCGTCTCCTGCCACTCCATGCAGACTCCGCTCGCCGAGTATCAGGGCAGCGTCCACTTCCAGAACACCAAGGGGATCCGCGCCGAGTGTGCCGACTGCCACATTCCGGGTGACCCCACCTCCTACCTGTGGACCAAGGTGCGCGCCGTGAAGGATATCTATCACGAAGCGATCGGCACGCTCGACACGCCTGAGAAATATGAAGCCCACAAGCTGCGGATGGCCCAGTCCGTCTGGGACGAGCTGAAGGCCAACGACTCCGCCACCTGCCGCAGCTGCCACAGCTACGAGGCGATGGACATACTGGCCCAGCGCCCCAATGCCCGTGCCGAACACCCGGTCGCCATCAAGGAGGGTCAGACCTGTATCGACTGCCACCGCGGTGTCGCCCACATCATGCCTGACATGAGCGGCCTGGCTGCCGCCGGTGCCAGCGAGCTGGCGCAGGCTGCCGCCCAGACTCCGGCCAACGTCACCACCCGCTACGCCATCGCCACCACCCCGCTGTTCCTCGATGCCGCCGCCAAGACTGACGAAGGCACCCTGATGCCCTCCACCAAGGTGGAAGTACTGGCCAACGAAAACGGCCGCGCCAAGGTGCAGATCGAAGGCTGGCAACAGGATGGCGTGAGCGAAGTGTTCTACGCCGCACCGGGCAAACGGATCCTCAGCGTACTGGTCGGCGATGCCGCCAAGAAAGCGCTGGTCACCGGCCAGAGCGAAACCGACAGCGCTACCAACCTCACCTGGCATCAGGTCAAGCTGACCGCCTGGGTCGACCAGAGCCAGCTCATCGGCGATCAGGGCAAGCTGTGGCAATACGCCTCCACCCTGATGTCCAACAACTGTACCGGCTGCCACGGCCTCACCGCGCTGGATCACTTCAATGCCAACCAGTGGATCGGCGTCATCAAGGGGATGGAGTCTCGTACCTCCCTGACCCCGGAACAGGCTCGCATGCTGACCCAGTATGTCCAGAAACATGCCAGTGACATGAGCGCGGCCCACTAAGGCTGGAACAGAGGAAAACCGTTATGACTTTTTTCAACGACAAGAAGACCAATCTGTCCCGCCGCAACCTGCTCAAGGGGCTCGGCGCCTGCGCAGCCCTGCCCCTGCTCGGCGGTATTTTTCCCAAGAGCGCGCTGGCGCAAGCCATCAGCACCGCATTGAGCCAGTTCCCGACCCTGGTGCCCGCCCAGAAGGGCATTCTGACCGGCGCCCACTGGGGTGCCTTTGAGGCGGTCGTCGAGGATGGTCGCATGGTACGCGTCCAGCCGGTGGCCGATGATCCGGCGACGAACGATCTCATCGACATGGCGCCGTTCCAGGTGCACGCCAAGAACCGCATCAAGTACCCCATGGTACGCAAGAGCTGGCTGGAGCACGGCCCGGGCGCCAAATCGGAGCTGCGCGGCGCCGACGAGTGGGTACGGGTGAGCTGGGACAAGGCGATCGAACTGGTGGCCGGTGAAATCCAGCGCGTGCAGAGTGACTTCGGTCCGCAGGCGATCCACGCCGGTTCCTACGGCTGGAAGAGTGTCGGCATGTTCCACAACAGCCGCACCCTGCTGCACCGCCTGATGAACCTCTCCGGCGGCTTTACCGGTTATGCCGGTGACTACTCCACCGGTGCGGCCCAGGTGATCATGTCCCACGTGATGGGTTCCATCGAGGTGTACGAGCAGCAGACCGCCTGGCCCAACGTGGTGGAGAACGCCGAACTGGTGGTGCTGTGGGGAGTCAACGCTCAGGTCACCCTGAAGAACAGCTGGAACATGCCGGATCACGAGGGTCAGGCCGGTTTCATGGCGCTGAAAGAGAAAGGCACCCGCGTCATCAGCATCGATCCCATCTACAACGAGACCGCCAAGCTGGTCGGCGCCGAGTGGATTGCCCCGAACGCCTACACCGACGTGGCCATGATGCTGGGTGTGGCACACACCCTCTACAGCGAGAAGAAGCACGATCAGGCCTTCCTCGATCGCTACACCGTCGGCTTCGACAAGTTCCTCGCCTACCTGCTCGGCAAGGATGACGGTCAGCCGAAGAGCGCCGAGTGGGCGAGCAGCGTCTGCGGCGTCGATGCCAAGGTAATTCGCCAGCTGGCCCTCGACATGGCATCCAAGCGCACCATGATCATGGCCGGTTGGGGCATGCAGCGTCAGCAACATGGCGAACAACCGAACTGGATGCTGGTGACCCTGGCCTCCATGCTGGGCCAGATCGGCCTGCCAGGCGGCGGCTACGGCTTCAGCTACCACTACTCCTCCGGTGGCAGCCCCACCGCCAAGGGCGGCATTCTGGCGGGTATCTCCGCCGGCAACGCACCGAAGAACAGCCCGGCCCCGATCCCGGTGGCCCGCATCGCCGACTGTCTCGCCAACCCCGGCAAGACCATCGACTTCAACGGCCGCAAGGTGACCTATCCGGACATCAAGCTGGTCTACGTGGCGGGCGGCAACCCCTTCCACCACCATCAGGACACCAACAACCTGCTGCAGGCGTGGCGCAAGCCGCAGACCGTGATCGTTCACGAGCCCTACTGGACCGCCACCGCCAAGCACGCCGATATCGTGCTACCGGTCACCACCAGCTACGAGCGCAACGATCTGGAGATGGGCGGCGACTACTCCCAGCGCTATGTGTTCCCGATGCACCAGTGCGTGCCGCCCCAGTTTGAAGCCCGCAACGACTTCGATATCTTCAGCGCCATCGCCGCCAAGCTGGGCGTGCAGGAGCTGTACACCGAAGGGAAGGACGAGATGCTGTGGCTCAAGCAGATGTACGACGGCATGGCGGCGCAGGCCCGTGGTGCCCGCGTGGCGCTGCCGCCGTTCAACATGTTCTGGGAGTCCAACAACTACATCCGCTTCCCGATCCCCGAGGCCAACCGCCAGTGGATCCGTCACGCCGATTTTCGCGAGAACCCGCTGCTCAACCCGCTCGGCACCCCGTCCGGCAAGATCGAGATCTTCTCCAACACGGTGGCGGGGATGGGTTACGCCGACTGCGCCGGCCATCCCAAGTGGTATGAGCCCAAGGAATGGGTGAAGAGCGAGGTGGCGGCGCGCTATCCGCTGTCGCTCAACACCGCCCACCCGACCCAGCGGCTGCACTCCCAGCTCGACAACACCCCGCTGCGGGACAAGTTCGCCATCGCCGACCGCGAGGCAATCATGATCCATCCCGCCGACGCCAAGGCCCGTGGCATTGCCCAGGGGGATCTGGTACGTGCCTTCAACGAGCGCGGTCAGATCCTGGTGGGCGCCCTGCTCTCCGAGGATGTGCGTCAGGGGGTGGTGCGGATCTGCGAAGGGGCCTGGTTTGATCCGGCCAAGCCGGGCGAAGCGGGCAGCATCTGCAAGAACGGCAACGTCAACTGCCTCACCTTCGACGAGGGCTCGTCCAGTCTGGCGCAAGGCAACTGCGGCCACATGGCCCAGCTGCAGATCGAGAAGTACACAGGCCCGGTACTGGCCAACACCGCCCACGCGGTACCGGCCAACGGCTAAGGTGGTTGCCACCCAATAAAAACGGCGCCATCAAGGCGCCGTTTCTTTATCTGTATCTGTCTGCCAATGCGCTGACAGGGTCGGGATGGATTTAGAACTCCCCTTCCTCCATATACTCCTGCGCGCACTCAACCAGCTGCGGCCACAGCTCTTCCGGCACCCAGGCGTCCGGGTCATCTTCATCCCCGTCGTACTGGCTCCAGAAGTAGCGGCGCAGGCCGGAGGCGAACTCGTCGCTGATCTCGGCCAGCTCCGAGAGCGGCCCCAACCAGGCGATGCGACGCAGGCCGGAGGCGAGATCGTTGATGGCATCCATCAGGGTGCGATCATCGAAGCTCTGCTCCACCAGCAGGGTGAAGCGCTCACGCGCCTGTTCGGTCTGATCTTCCTCCAGCTCGCCCACATCGGCCAGCAGGTCGACAAAATCTTCCAGAAGGAACGCGATCAGGCCATCCCTGTCTTCAAACCACTGGATCTGGGCGCCCTTGACCCCCAGCACAGAGGCATCAAACGAATCGTCAAGGTGACACAGTGCCCACGGATCGTCGGTCATGCTTCTCTTCCTCAGGCTAAAACAAATGCCATATGTTATGCCTAGCTCTCGACTCTTGCCACCTTGGGCAACGAGAGGGAGGCGGCCAGACCGCCCAGTTCGGCGCGGCCCATGATGAAACTGCCCCGATAGGCTTCCGCCAGATCGGAGACGATGTTGAGACCCAGGCCCGAGCCCGGTACCTTCTCGTCGAGCCGCACCCCGCGCAGCACCGCTTTGGCGATCTGATCCTCGCTCATGCCGGGGCCGTCATCCTCGATACGCAGGGTGATCCAGCCCCCCAGCTCGGCGCTGGAGATACGCAGCTCGCTGGCAGACCACTTGAAGGCGTTCTCCAGCAGGTTGCCCACCATTTCGTCGAAGTCCTGCTCCTCCACCCCGACCGCCAGATTGGCGGGCACCTGCAGATCCACCGTCTTGCCCGGATAGAGGCGGGAGAAGGCGCGGCAGATGTACTCCACCCGCGCCCGCACCGGAGTCGAGACCCCGAGGATCTTGGCGGCGCCGGTCACCCGCGCCTTGCCGAGGTGGTAATCGATATGGCGCTGGATCTGGTCGAGCTGCTCGCCGATGGCGGCTTGATCCTCCGGCGGCAACTGGGCCACCTGATTGCGCATGATACTGAGCGGCGTCTTGAGGGCGTGGGCCAGATTGCCGGTGTGGGAGCGCGCCCGCTGCAGCAGCTCGCCGTAGTGATGCAGCAGCCGGTTGATATCCTCCACCAGCGGCTGGATCTCCAGCGGATAGCGCAGCCGGAACCCCTCCTGATGGCCCTCATGAACCCTTCCCAGTTCACGGCGCAGCAAGTGCAGCGGCCGCAAACCATAGACGATCTGGAACATGAAGCCGAGCACCAGACCGGCGGCGGCAAAGCCGAGGCCGAGGAACAGGCTGATGCGGGTCTTGTTGAGGGTCTGGGTCAGGGCGCTGCTGTCCTTGGCCATCACCAGAGTGAACACCCGATCGGAGCCGGGCAGCAGCACGGTGCGGGTCATGATCAGCAAGGGTTCACGATTTGGCCCCTTGCCGACGAACAGGTCGGGATCGCCAAACGCCGACTTGAGCCCGTCGCTCTTCAGGGTGGTATCCCACAGGGAGCGGGAGCGCCCCACCACATCGTGGCCCAGCTCCAGTTGCCAGTAGTAGCCAGAGTAAGGCTGGCTGAAACGGGGATCCGACATCGGCTCGACCACCACCGGCAGGCCGGTTTTGGCCACCTCCAACCGGGAGAGCAGATCATAGAGCTGCAGACGCAGACCGTCGGCCTCCGCCTCCTGCCAGTAGTTGCGCATCATGGTCTGCAGGCTGAAGCCGGTGGCGAACAGAAACAGCCCGCACCACACCAGCGCGATGGCGAGCAGTCGCCCTCGCAGGGTTCTGACCAGCCTCATTCGTTGATCCGGTACCCGAGGCCGCGCACTGTTTCAATCAGGTCAGGGTTGGTTTTCTTGCGGATCCGGCCGATGAACACCTCGACGGTGTTGGAATCGCGGTCGAAATCCTGAGCGTAGATGTGGTCGATCAGCTCGCTGCGCGACACCACCTTGCCCCGGTGCTGCATCAGATAACCGAGCACCCGGAACTCATGGGCGGTCAGCTTGATAGGGGTCCCTTCATACCACACCTGAGACGCGGCCATGTCGAGGCGCACCCCGCCAATCTCCAGAATGGAGCTGGCGTTGCCAGCCGCCCGGCGCACCAGCGCATGGACCCGCGCCACCAGCTCGGCCACCTGGAACGGCTTGGTCAGGTAGTCATCGGCACCGGCGTTGAGCCCTTCGATCTTCTCGTGCAGCTGACCACGGGCGGTCAGTACCAGCACCGGGGTATCGATCCCCTTGCTGCGCCACTCTTTCAGCACGCTCAGGCCATCGCGCCCCGGCAGACCTAGGTCGAGAATGATGGCGTCGTAGGGTTCGGTCTCACCGAGAAAACCGGCCTCGTTGCCGTCGTGGCAGAGATCGGTGACAAAGCCGGAGAGACGCAGCTGTTCGGCCAGCTGGCCAGCCAGAATTTTTTCGTCTTCAACAATCAGAATTCGCATGAACAGGCTTCCACACAGGGGTTATTCATCATCCTCGACCGGGGGCTTGGGCGGTTCGAACAGCCGCTCCAGATGGTGGCCCTTGGCCCACACCAGCTCAAGGTTGTCGGCCCGATAGGCCACCTTGATCACGCTGTTCTCCCGATCGATGACTCGCAGTTCATAGAGCCAGATACCATCCTCTTCCCCCAGATCCACCCGCAACACCCGCACCGGCAATCTGGCCGCCACCTCCATCATTTCATGGAAGGGCCGAACCCGTCCCTCATGGACAGCTTGCTGCAATTGGGCTTCATCAGGCGTGACCGCCTGTGCCAGCACCGGCAGCAATAACCCGAGCAGAGGGAGCGCTCTATTCATGGATGATTCATCTCCAAAAACCTAACATAATGGCGTTTATAGTCTGCCAGCCATGAATCCGGAATGAATATGATCCCGCGCAGTGTCCTGCTGATCCTTTGTCTGTTGAGTGCCACAAGCTGGGCGGCCCAGAGCCGTCTCGACATGGCCGGGCTGGTCAAACTCCTGCTGGCGCAAGGGTATCACGACATTCGGGAAGTGGAGCTGGAAGGGGACAAATTCGAGGTCAAAACCCTCAATCGCCAGGATCAGAAGGTGCATCTCATCGTCGATGCCTACACTGGCGAGATCAAACAACAAGAGGCCGATTAGGCCTCTTTTGCATTCCAGCGTCCCCGCCAGGGGCGCAGTAGCTTATCTTTCCTCGGCCAGAGCAGGGCGCAGGCCAGC
Organism: Aeromonas sp. YN13HZO-058; assembly: GCF_001921245.1. NCBI lineage: Bacteria > Pseudomonadati > Pseudomonadota > Gammaproteobacteria > Aeromonadales > Aeromonadaceae > Aeromonas > Aeromonas sp. YN13HZO-058. The sequence continues at coordinate 17,963 of NZ_MQSY01000071.1, forward strand.
AGCAGGTAGATGAGGGGCTCCCCCCAACCGCTCTTGAGCGACCACCAGTAGTGCACCGGTACCAGCAGGGCGATGGCATAGACCCAGTTGTGCAGCTTCTGCCATGCGGCGCCCATGCTGCGTTGCAATGCGGGCAGCGAGGTGATGCTGAGGGCGGCCAGCAGCAACAGGGCCACCATCCCCACCACGATATAGCTGCGCTTGACCAGCTCGCCACCAATCAGCCCCCAGTCAAACTGCAGATCCAGCCCCAGCCACGCCATGAAGTGGAGCAGCGCCCAGGCAAAACACCAGAGCCCGAGGGGGCGGCGCAGCTTGATGAGCTGCCCCTGCCGCCAGCGCTTGGCCAGCGGCGACACCAGCAGGGTGAGCAGCAGCAGGTTGAGCGCCCCCTTGCCGAGGTAGTGGATCAGCTCGGGCACCGGATCGCCCCCCAACAAGCCTGCCGGAATGGCAAACACCAGCCAGAGCAGGAAGCCGAGAGCGCCCAGATGCACCAGCGCCCGCAGGCCGCTGATATGGGCCGGTTTCAATCTCAGTACCATTGGCGCAGATCCATCCCCTGATAGAGCGAGGCGACTTCGTCACCATAGCCGTTGAACATCAGGGTCGGCTGACGCTTGGCGCCAAACACGCCGCCCTCGCCGATAAAGCGCTCGCTGGCCTGACTCCAGCGCGGGTGATCCACCTGCGGATTGACGTTGGCGTAGAAGCCATATTCGTTGGGTGCCAGCAGGTTCCAGGTGGTCGGTGGCATCTCCTCCACCAGCCGGATCGAGACGATGCTCTTGATGCTCTTGAAGCCGTACTTCCACGGCACCACCAGCCGGATCGGCGCGCCATTCTGAGCGGGCAGGGTCTTGCCATAGAGCCCCATCGCCAGGAAGGAGAGCGGGTGCATCGCCTCGTCGATACGCAGCCCCTCGACGTAGGGATACTCGATGCCGCCCCCCAGACTGGAGGCCTGGCCCGGCAGCTGTTTCGGGTCAAACAGGGTCTCGAAGGCAACAAACTTGGCGCGACTGGTGGGCTCGGCACGGCGGATGATCTCTGCCAGCGAGATACCGTTCCAGGGCAGTACCATGGACCAGGCTTCGACGCAGCGCAGCCGGTAGATCCGCTCCTCCAGCTCGCTCTTGTTGATGAGATCCCACACATCGAGGGTAAAGGGCTTGGCCACCTCCCCCTCCACCTTGAGGGTCCAGGGTTCGGGTTTGAGGTAATGGGCGTTGCGAGCCGGATCGGACTTGTCGGTACCCAGCTCATAGAAGTTGTTGTAACTGGTGGCCTTCTCTTCCGGTGTCAGCACCAGATTGGCCGGGCGCTCGGCAGGCTTGCTGTTGAGCGGCCTGGTGGCTAATTGGGGAGCATCCTCTTTACCGCGCAGCAGATCGAGCACACCGGCCTGAGTGGGAAACGCCAGGGTGGCGGCGCCCAGACCCAGCCCCTTGAGAATAAGGCGGCGATCCTGATAGACGGCTTCCGGAGTGACATCCTGTTCGGTGAGGGGGTGGGCGACACGACGCTTGATCAACATGAAAAACTCCCGGGGCTACATAAGGCGATATGGATAAGACCCGCCCCGGCAGATTTTTATTTCACACAAATTTACATCATGTGGTGCAGGGGCAGTGCCTTGGCCATGGTGCCGACCAGAAACAGGACTACGAACACCAGCAGGGGAACGATCACATTTGGCGCCATCAGACTCACTCCATGAGCAGGACAGGGCCTCTAACTATGGCCGACTGTCAGGTCGGTCACCAATGAATTTTTTTCGCGAGCGCAAGCGTATTCCTGAGTTGAAAAGGGTGATGAAGATCACACACAATTCGGCCCCCGCTTGCCGCCCCGATTGCCGGGGGTAGGCTGCCCATTTTGCGAAGCCAACTGAAGAGTCGCCCCATGAGCCCACTGATCGCCATCGCCGTCACCACTGGAATTCTCTCCGCCATCTGGGGCTGGATTGCCGTCGCGTTCGGCCTTATCTCCTGGGTCGGCTTTCTCGGCTGCACCAGCTATTTCGCGTCAAGCGGTGGCTACAAGGCGCTGCTGCAAACCATCTTTTGCAACACCAGCGGCATGCTGTGGGCGCTGCTGCTGATCCATGGTGGTGACCTGTGGGGTGCTGGCGTGGCGGGCTATGTGATGACGGGGGTGGTGGCCACCCTGATGTGCGTGCAGGCCAAGCAGCAGTGGCTCGGCTACATTCCCGGCACCTTTGCCGGTTGCTGTGCCACCTTCGGGGCGGCTGGCGAGTGGCGGCTGATCCTGCCCTCCCTCATCATTGGTGCCTTGTTCGGCTACCTGATGAAGGCGAGCGGCCTCTGGCTCTCCCATAAAACCCAGAAAGCCGATGCCGCTCCGGCTGTGATTGATCCCGCCTGATTTCATTCACTCGCCAGATCATCGGCGCACCCTTGAATTCAGCTACCCGATGAAGGCGAGCGGCCTCTGGCTCTCCCATAAAACCCAAAAAGCCGATGCCGCTCCGGCGGTAATTGATCCCGCCTGATTTATCCCTTCGATTTGAAGTTTGCTGCTTCGATACCGTGCCGATTCAATAACTTGTAAAAATCGGTACGGTTTCTGCCCGCCATGTTGGCCGCCAGGGTCACGTTGCCCTCGGTGGTGCGCAGCAAGCGGATCAGATACTCCTTCTCGAATTCGGCCCGCGCCTCATTGAACGAGGGGATGCCACCACCGCCGCCACTCAGGGCGGACTCCACCATGGAGACCCCGATCACCGGGCTGCAACAGAGGCTGGCGAGCTGCTCCACCACGTTGCAGAGTTGGCGCACGTTACCGGGCCAGGCAGCGGCCGCCAGCATCGCCAGCGATTCGGGCGAAAAACCCATGGCGGCGCAGTCGCTGTGGCGGCTGCGGTAATCATCGAGCGCCTGACGAGCCAGCAGGGGGATATCCTCACTGCGGGCACTGAGGGATGGCAGGGTGATATTGGCGACGTTGAGGCGGTAGAAGAGATCTTCCCGAAAGCGCCCCTCCTCCATCGCCTTGACCAGATCCTGATGGCTGGAGCTGAGCACCCGCACCTCCGGCGTGCCCTGACCATACTCCTCCATCACCTGCAGCAGCTTGGCCTGCAAGGATTCGGAGAGGCTGCCAATCTCGTCGAGAAACAGGGTCGCCCCCTTGGCCTGCTCGAACAGCCCGGATTGGCCATCTTCGCCAAACAGCTGCAAGTCGAGTGACGCCCACGGAATGGCGGCGCAGTTGATGGTGTAGATCGGCTTGTCACGGCGCTGGCTGGCCTGATGCAGCGCCTGCGCCATCGCCCCCTTGCCGGAACCGGACGGCCCCATGATCAGCACCGGCACCTCCATGGTGGCGATGCTGTGGGCCTGGATCAGCAGCTGTTCCAGCTGGGGGTTGCGGGTCAGGATCAGCGACTGCCACTCCTGCTGCTGTTTCGGCCGCGTCAGGCTCAACGCATGTTCGATGGTGGCGAACAGCTCATCCTTGTTGATGGGTTTGGTCAGAAAGCTGAACACGCCGGAGCGGGTCGCCTGAATGGCGTCCGGGATGGTGCCGTGGGCGGTCATGATAATCACCGGCAAACCCAGCCACTGGGCCTGGATCCGCTCGAACAGCGCCAGACCGTCCATGCCGGCCATCCGCAGATCGCTCAGCACCAGATCGGCCCGCTGCTGGCGCAACCGGTCGAGGGCCCCTTCCGCACTGTCGGCGGTATCCACTTCATAACCCTGACTGCGCAGCCGCATGCTCATCAGTTTGAGCAGGCTGACGTCGTCATCCACCAACAGGATCCGGCTCATGGTATGACCTCACGATTCTCGTTCAGCTTGCGCTGGTTGAGCTGGTCGTCGATGGCGGTCAGCTGCTCGATCTGGCGACGCAACCGCTGGATCTCCTGACTCTGGTCATCGCGACGGCTGTCACGAGCCAGCAGCTGCTCGCCAAGGGCGATCCAGCTGCGTAAAAAGGCCTGCGCATCGAGCCCCAATTCGGGCAGCATCTTCTTCAGGCGCGCCAGCCCGGCGGTACGATTGGCCACCGATTCGGCGGGGTGGGAATCGACCATCGCCAGACTGACCCGGCTCTCCAGATCGTCGGCACCTTTCAGACGCTGACGCTCCTGCACCCGTTGCTGGGGGTGACTGGCCAGCAGCCAGTCGGAGTATTGCAGACGCACCTGCATCTCCTTGTTGGCAAACTCCATCCGCTTGGCAAAAGCGATATCGGAGGAGTCCCGCTGTGGCTGTTGCGGCAGCAAGGAGCAACCCGCGAGCAGCCCGGCCATCAGCGCTGGAAATACGCGTTGTATCTTCATAGTCCTCATTTCAACGTCAACCTGAAGCAGACATCCGCCTGTTCATCCTGTACCAGAACCAGTTCCCCCCCCAGGCTGGTGGCAGACTCGCGGGCGATGGAGAGGCCCATGCCAGAGCCTTTCAAGAGACCTTGCCGCACTGTGCTGCCCTGCTCGAAGGGTTCAAAAATTCGTTGCTGATCGGCCACGGGGATCTCGGGTCCCTCGTTGGCCACCTCCAGCCAGCTTGTCTGTTCGTCCTGCCCTGCCCTGATCCAGATATTGCCCCCGCTGGCGCCGTAACTGACGGCGTTGGAGAAGAGGTTATCGAGGATCAGTCGTAGCCGGTAGGGCTCCGCCCACAGGGTAACCGGCACGGTCGGCAAGTGTACACGGATCTGCTTGGACTCCAATGCCAGCCGGTACTCTGCAGAAAGTTCCGACAACATCGGCAGCAGGGGAACGGGTTCCAGTTCGAAGGCCTCCTGCTGACTGAGCCGGTTGAAGTCGAGCAGCCGCTCGATCAGGGTCTGCAGGCGGCGACTGTTCTCGTCGAGCATCTGGCAGATCTCCAGCTGATCCGCGGTCAACGGCCCCACCAGCTGTTCGCAGAGCAGATCCGTCCCTTCCCGCAGCACCGCCAGCGGGGTCTTGAGCTCGTGGGAGACATGGCGCAGGAACTGGTACTTCTGCAGCTCCAACTCCTTGAGTTTGTCGTGCAGCCAGACGATCCGCTCCCCCAGCAACACCAGCTCGGCGGGGCCATCAACCGGGCTGGGATCGGGTTCGACCCCGGCCCCCAGACTCAAGATGCGCGACTCAATCTGTCGTACCGGGTGGATGATGAGGTAGGTGAAGATAAAGACCAGCAGCAGGCTGATGGCCGCCACGACACCGCTCACCCACCAGAGTTCGCGGGTCAGCTCCGCGATGGTCAGTTGTACCCGATCGATGTGCTCATCAACCCGGCTGCGGGTGACCACTTCGAGCTGCTTGTTGGCATCGTTGAACTGCTCGAGCTTGTCGCCCGCTACCGCCGTCCGGGCCAGCGCGGCATCCTGCAAACTGTCGAGCCAGGCTAGCCCCTGATCGAGCCCGCGGTAGAGCTGGCCATCGGAGATGGAGCTGCGATGCTCCGCCAGCAACACCCGATACCCGTCGAGTTGCTGCTGGTAGCTGGTGAGGCTGCGCCTGTCCCCCAGCACCGCGAAGCGGCGCAAGGTGCGTTCGATATCGATGGCTTGCGCCGTCAGCAGGGTGGCACGGCGGGTATCCTTGACCGCCCGCACCATCTCATCGTTGGTGAGCTGGCTGAGGTGGGCAAGGGCGGTGCTGTTGTGCCAGATCATCCCGCCCAGCGGCATCAACACCAGCGCGAACCCCATCAATACCACCTGCAGCAGGGAGCGTGGGCGAACCTTGGTCATTATCTCTTCTCTTGCATTCTCACCGGTGCGCCAGCATAGCCGCACCATCCCAAAAAACAAAACCGGCCAACAGGCCGGTTTGGATTATCTGGATTGTGGTGATTCACGCCAGCGCGACAGAAGCCAGACAGATAATCAGGATCATCGCCAGCGCGCCCGAGGCGGTCAACAGCGCCCATTTCAGCTCCACACTCATGCAAACCTCCTTTCTGCCAATCAGTGCCGGATCACAATAGATAAAACAATGTTAAGCCATAGTTAATCCGATAACCGTGAGCTGCGTATACATTTCAGATGAGCCCAACCCCGGGAAGGTGAGCATGTTCTATCTGTGTAGCATTGGTTCCAATCTTGATCCGCATATCCATGTCAGCCGTGCGCTGGCCGAGCTGCTTGCGCACGTCGGCCCCCTGCAGCTGAGTTCGGTGATCCGCACCAAGCCGGTGGGAATGCACTCCAGCCACGACTTTCTCAACTGCCTGCTGGTGGTGGAGAGTCCACTCGATGCCGTCCGCCTCAAGCAGCGCTTTGTCGCCCTCGAAGTGGCTCACGGCCGGGATCGCAGCGATCCGCTCTGCAAGGTGCACGATCGCCCGCTCGACATCGATATTCTGGCCAGCAACACGCACGGTGACTTCGCCACGGCTGAGGTCGATACCTATCTGACGGAGCTGCTGGCCGAGTTGTTCGGCCATGGCGAGGTGCATGACCCCAAGGTGGCGCTGCAAGTGGCGCTTCCCGGCCCGTCGGACAAGCTCAAGCCCGGCAAGGGCTTGCTGACCCGGCAGGTCGGGCTGGGGCCGCTGGTGCTCGGCAACCCCTCAGAGGGTGGCCAGCGCGCGCCCGCCATCCACCTTGATGCTGGCACCCGTCATATAACTGTTCCCCACCAGTAGCTGCACCGCCTGCCAGATGGGCTCAAGCCCCCCCTCCCGCGCCAGCGGTGTTTTCGCCAACACCTGCTGGCGCCAGCTCTCGTCATGTTCATCGAGAAACAGGATCGGGCCCGGCTCTATGGTGTTGACCCGCACCGTGGGCGCCAGCTCGCGGGCAAAGCTCATGGCCAGCGAATGGGCGCCCGCCTTGGTCGCCACATAGCTGGCAAAACGGGGGGCCGGTGCGTGGATATAGATATCGGTGATGTGAATGATGCTGGCGTTGGGATTGCTTGCCAGCTGGGGCGCCAGCGCCCGATTGAGCTGGAAGGGGGCCGCCATGTGCACCCGGTAGAACTGTTCGAACTGGGCCAGCTGCGCCGCCGGATCGGTCGCCTGCGGCTCGAACGCCGAGGCGTTGTGGATCACCAGCGCCAGATCCTGATGGGCAGCCAGCACATCGATCAGCTTGCCCACGTCCTCTTCCCGGCCAAAATCCGCCTGCACCAGCTCGACCCCCAGCGCCGCCAGCGTGGCCAGCTCCGGCCGCTCGCTGCGATAGCTGCCCGTCACCTGCCAGCCCGCCGCCACCAGCTGTTCACAGAGATAAAACCCCAGTCGACGGCCGCAGCCCGTTACCAATGCACGCATACGATCTCCTTTCCCTTTCATGGTCTTGCATGAACGAAGCCCGCCTGCCAGCGGATCACCGCCGATGGCTTGTGCCTATCAATCCCTGCGGCACAAGCCATTGGTCGCGGGCCACCCGGCCGCGTCATAGTGGCGGCATCCCCCTCTTGCGGAGTCATCACCATGCTGAAAGTGCACCACCACATGGGTCGCCTGACCCACTCCCTCACCGCCGGACTCGGCCTGGCCGAAGCGCTGGATCGCCTGCATCAATCGGGCCTTGGCGGCCTGCCGGTGTTGGATGAGCAGAAACGGCTGATCGGCTTTCTCTCGGAACAGGATTGCATCCCCAGCCTGCTCACCGGCAGCTACCACTGCGACACCCGCACCCGGGTGGAGGATCTAATGAACCGCACGCCCCTCTCGGTCGGGCCGAATGACAGCATTCTGGAGCTGGCTCGCCAGATGGCCGAGGCCAAGCCCAAGATCTACCCGGTGCTGCAACAGGGCAAGGTGATCGGCATCATCAGCCGCCGTCAGGTGATGCAGGCCCTCAACCAGCAGATGAAGGTGTGTCAGCAGACCTAGATCTGATAACGCCCCTTGTCACCGATATCGAAGTGCAGGGGCATTCGCCACTTGGCCAGCGCCAGCAAGCTCAACAGGGCCCCGCAGACCAGCGCCACCAGTGCGGCGGCCCACTCCACCCGCAACCACTCCAGCAGCCATAGCGCCGGCAGCAGCACGGGCACCAGCTTGATGCCGGGAATGGCGAAGCAAAACTGCTCCTTGAACGCCAGCCCGGAGAGCGTCGCCAACGCCGCGCCCAACACCAGCGCATCCGGCGCCCCCACCGCAGCCAGGGCCAGCGCGCCCCAACCAAATCCCTGCAGAATCAGGCGAATCCGCTTGTCGTAGATATGCAGCGAGAAGCCGCAGATTGCACTTGCCACTGCCAGCGACATCAACCATTGTGCCGACGGGAGCAGTGCCATCCCGCTCAGCAGCGCCGCACCGCGGCAAAGCAGCAGTAGGGCTGCCGCACTCAAGCCAAGGCGATAGAGCGAGACGGTCCACTTGTCGATCCCGTCCAGCGGGCTCTCGATTTCAGGGTTTGCCATAAACAGTCGCTTCTAACGGATCAGGTGTTACCCAATATACTGGAATCAGGTTCTGGAATATCTTCAAACGGGCTCAGGAGACGTAGTTTGCGTGTGATCCCCCTGCTTTTGTTGCTGTTTCCACTCGGATTGCCGGCCAAAGAGCTGGTGATCTGCGGCACCATGGAGCCCCCGCTCAAGTTTATCGATGCCGATCAGAAACCCCGCGGACTCGATATCGATATCGTCACCGCCATCTTCGACAAGCTGGAGACGCCCTTTCGGATCGAGCTGGCCGATTCGGGGGCCCGCCTCACCCGCAATGCCGAAACCGGCGCCTGCGACCTGGTGATGACCCACTCCTACAAGGCGGAGCGGGAGAGTTATCTCATCTACCCGCAGCAGGCCCATATCCGCCACAGCTGGCACTTCTTCGTGCGCAAGACCGACCTGCTGAAGATCCGCTACGAGACGCTGGCCGATCTCAAACCCTGGCGCATCGGCGTGACCAAGGATTTCTCCTATACCCCTGAACTGGCGGCGGCGATGACCGACCCGGCCTATCAGTTCCAGGAGATCACCATGAACCAGCTGCAACTGCGCAAACTGCTGGCCGGACGCATCGATACCGTGCCGATGCCGCTGGTCACCGCCTTCACCCAGATCAAGGAGGAGGGGCTGACCGGCAAGGTCGATTACCTGCCCAAGCCGCTCAAGAGCAGCCCCTACTTCAACACCTGGACCCGCGCCAGGGCCGACGAGAATACGCCCGCCCAGATGGCCGCCTACGATGCCGAGCTGCTGCGCATGAAGCGCAACGGCAGCCTCAAGGCCCTCTACGACAAGTACGGCATCCCCTATATCGAACCCTAATCAACGGGTCAGGGTTTCACATCCCGCAAGATCGGGTTTTGCAGCGAAATCAGCGTTTCAGTGGACTGGATCTCGTCGATGGTCTGGATCTTGTTGATCAACACGATCTGCAGCTCGTCGATGGAGCGGGTCATCACCTTCATGAAGATGCTGTAGTGGCCGGTGGTGTAGTAGGCCTCCACCACCTCGTCCAGCGCCTGCAGCTTGGCCAGCGCCGAGGGGTAATCCTTGGCACTCTTCAGATTGATCCCGATAAAGCAGCAGACGTCATAGCCCAGCTTCTTCGCATTCACCTGTACCCGCGTCCCCTCGATGATCCCCGCCTGCTTCATCTTCTCCACCCGCACATGAATGGTGCCCGGGCTGACAGCCAGTTGTTTCGCCAGTTCGGCGTAAGGGATCCGCGCATTCTCCATCAGGGCGGTGAGGATGGCCTGATCGAGATTATCGATCCGGTAATTTTCCGGCATTTTTTTGCACTCCCGTTGGCGATATCTCATTAAACAACGGCTTATTTTGAAGAAAAAAACACGTAAAGCCTATTTCTATTATCGAATATTGAATTTAGTCAGCAATCTGTTGAAGAATCACCACATCCAACGGGGTTTGAAACAGGAATTCAGCATGAAACAGCACTACATTCGCAGCCAACAGCAGATCAGCTTCGTCAAAGAGATGTTCTCCCGCCAACTCGCCCAACAACTGGGTCTGATGGAGGTGCAAGCCCCCATTCTGAGCCGGGTCGGTGATGGCACTCAGGACAACCTCTCTGGCCATGAGAATGCAGTGCAGGTCAAAGTGAAAACCCTGCCGGAGCACAGCTACGAAGTGGTGCATTCACTGGCCAAATGGAAGCGCCAGACTCTGGGTCGCTTCGGCTTCGGCCCGGGTGAAGGGATCTACACCCACATGAAGGCGCTGCGTCCGGATGAAGACAAGCTCACCCCCATCCACTCGGTCTACGTGGATCAGTGGGACTGGGAGAAGGTAATGCCGAGCGAGCGCCGCGATCTGGCCTATCTGCAGGAGACCGTGCGCGGCATCTGGGCCGCCATCAAGGCTACCGAGCGCGCCGTCTGTGCCGAGCATGAGCTGACCCCCTTCCTGCCAGCCGAGATCCAGTTCCTGCACAGCGAAGAGCTGCTGACCCGCTACCCGGACCTCGATGCCAAGGGGCGCGAGCGTGCCATCGCCAAAGAGCTGGGGGCCGTGTTCCTGATCGGTATCGGTGGCGCCCTCTCCCACGGCGAGCGCCACGATGTACGCGCCCCGGACTATGACGACTGGAGCAGCCACAGCGAGCTGGGCCTGGCGGGTCTGAACGGCGACATTCTGGTGTGGAACCCGGTACTGCAAGACAGCTTCGAGATCTCCTCCATGGGGATCCGGGTCGACGCCGAGGCGCTGCGCCGCCAGCTGGCCATCACTGGCGACGAGGATCGCCTGCAGTATGACTGGCATCAGGATCTGCTGGCAGCACGGATGCCGCAGACCATCGGCGGCGGCATCGGCCAATCCCGTCTGGCCATGCTGCTGCTGCAAAAAGAGCATATTGGTCAGGTTCAAGTCGGTGTGTGGCCCTCTGAAATGAAGGCCACCATCCCGGGCATGTTGTAAGCCGGTTTTCTCGTAAAGGAGCATATAGACAAACAGGTACAAGTCGGCGTCTGGCCATCAGAGATGAAGGCTGCCGTACAGGGCATGCTGTAAACGAGTTGATTTCATCGGTCTGGCCCGCAAGCTGTGGCACGCGGGTCAGCCCTGAAGGTGTGTGGCGGTGTGGACTGAACGAGCGCAGTCCGGACATGCTGTAAGCCGTGTGGTCATCCCTGATGGCCCGCGGCGAAACCGGGGCTTGCCCCTGCGACCCGCTCAACCCACGCCAGGTCGCGTCACTACATTCCTCCCGGCAATCTTCGGATTGCCGTTTTTTTGCGCCCGAATCCCCGCCGCCAGATATGACAACGCCAGCCCGAAGGCTGGCGTTGCAAACATCGACACGAGATCGGTTACTGGGTCATGGTCAGGCCGTTGCTGTCGGCCCCCAGCAGCAGTTTTTTGCCCGGCACGATGCGACCGGAGAGCAGCGCTTGGGCCAGCGGGTTTTCCACCTTGTGCTGGATCGCCCGTTTGAGGGGCCGCGCCCCGTAGACGGGGTCGAACCCGGCATGCACCAGCTTCTCGAGCAGCGCTTCGCTCACCTCCACCTCGTAACCCTGAGCCTCCAGTCGGCCCATCAGGCTCTTGAGCTGGATGCGGGCGATGGACTTGATGTGATCCTCGCCGAGCGGGTGGAACACCACCGTCTCGTCGATCCGGTTGATAAACTCCGGCCGGAAGCTGCGGGTCAGCACCTCCATCAGCATGGCCTTCATCTCGTCGTAATCCTTCTCGGAATGGTGCTCCTGAATGAGATCCGACCCGAGGTTGGAGGTCATGATCACCACCGAGTTGCGAAAATCGACGGTACGACCCTGACCATCGGTCAGGCGGCCATCATCGAGCACCTGCAACAGGATGTTGAACACATCCGGGTGCGCCTTCTCCACTTCGTCCAGCAGGATCACCGAGTAGGGGCGACGGCGTACCGCCTCGGTCAGATAACCGCCCTCTTCGTAACCCACATATCCGGGAGGCGCCCCCACCAGACGAGCCACGCTGTGTTTCTCCATGAACTCGGACATATCGATCCGCACCATGGCATCCTGGGTATCGAACAGGAACTCCGCCAGCGCCTTGCACAGCTCGGTCTTGCCCACCCCGGTGGGCCCCAGGAACAGGAAGGAGCCGATGGGGCGGTTCGGATCGGAGAGACCGGCACGGGAGCGGCGAATGGCGTTGGAGACCGCTTCGACCGCCTCCTCTTGCCCGATCACCCGGCTGTGCAACTGCTCTTCCATCCGCAGCAGCTTGTCACGCTCCCCTTCCAGCATGCGGGCCACCGGAATGCCGGTCCAGCGCGCCAGCACGTCTGCTATCTCCACGTCGGTGACCCGGTTACGCAGCAGGCTGGTCTCCTGCATCTCGGCCTGGGTGGCGAGATCCAGCTGTTTCTCCAGCTCGGGGATGCGGCCATATTGCAGCTCGGACATCCGACCCAAGTCGCCTGCGCGGCGTGCCACATCGAGATCCTGACGGGCCTGCTCCAGCGCCGCCTTGATATGCTGGGTACCGGCGAGGGCAGCCTTCTCGGCCTTCCACACTTCATCCAGCTCGTTGTATTCCCGATCTTTTTCGCCAATCTCCTGATTGATCAGCTCCAGACGTTTGCGGCTGGCGTCATCGTCCTCCTTCATCAACGCCTGCTGCTCCAGCTTGAGCTGGATGATGCGCCGCTCGAGGCGATCGAGCGCCTCCGGCTTGGAGTCAATCTGCAACCGGATGCTGGCCGCCGCCTCATCGATGAGGTCGATGGCCTTGTCCGGCAGCTGGCGATCCGCGATATAGCGGTGCGACAGCTGGGCCGCCGCCACGATGGCGGGGTCGGTGATCTGCACATGGTGGTGCAGCTCGTAACGCTCTTTCAGACCGCGCAGGATGGCGATGGTGTCCTCCACGCTCGGCTCTTCCACCAGCACCTTCTGGAAACGGCGCTCGAGGGCCGCATCCTTCTCGATGTACTGACGGTACTCATCCAGCGTGGTGGCGCCGACGCAGTGCAGGTCGCCACGGGCCAATGCCGGTTTGAGCATATTGCCCGCGTCCATGGCCCCTTCGCCCTTGCCGGCGCCGACCATGGTGTGCAGCTCGTCGATAAAGAGGATGACATTGCCCTCCTCCTTGGCGAGATCGTTCAGTACGGCTTTCAGCCGTTCTTCAAACTCGCCGCGATACTTGGCACCGGCCACCAGCGCCCCCATGTCGAGGGAGAGCACCCGCTTGTTCTTCAACCCCTCCGGCACTTCACCGTTGATGATGCGCTGGGCCAGCCCCTCGACGATGGCGGTTTTACCGACACCGGGCGCACCGATCAGTACCGGGTTGTTCTTGGTGCGGCGTTGCAGCACCTGAATGGTACGGCGGATCTCGTCATCCCGGCCGATCACCGGGTCGAGCTTGCCGATTTCGGCCCGCTCGGTCAGATCGATGGTGTACTTCTCCAGCGCCTGACGGTTCTCCTCGGCGTTGGCATCCTCCACCTTCTTGCCGCCACGCACCTTGTCGATGGCCGCTTCCAGTTTCTCTTTGGTCAGCCCCTGGGCACGCAGCAGCTCGCCCAGGTTGCCCTTCTCGTCGAGGGCTGCCAGCACGAACAGTTCGGATGAGATGAACTGATCCTTACGCTGTTGGGCCAGCTTGTCGCAGACGTTGAGCAGGCGACCGAGGCCGTTGGAGAGCTGTACGTCCCCCTCCACCCCGCTCACCTTGGGCAGGCGATCGAGCTCCTCGCCAAGGCGGGAGCGCAAAGAGTTGATATCCAGCCCGGTCAGGGTGAGCAGTGGACGAATAGATCCGCCATCCTGATTGACCAGCGCGGTCATCAGATGAACGGGTTCGATAAATTGGTGGTCACGACCCAGTGCCAAAGACTGGGCATCGGAAATAGCAATCTGGAATTTGCTGGTCAGGCGATCGAGGCGCATTGCACTCCCCCTTTCAAGACGGACGCCGCTTGCGCGGCAAACAACATAACTTTCTGAGATGAAAGATGAGGCCCGTACGGGCTATTTCAAGGGCATGGGCTGGTTATTTTTTCTGCAAAGCGGGGAGGAGGCAGGATCCCCGCCTCTCTCATACGGATTTGCTCTTGAGAGAGACGGGGTATTACTTGGCGGGTGATTGCTTAGCGGGCCAACCAGATGAGGGAGGCCATCCGGCCGGTCTGACCATCGCGGCGATAGGAGTAAAACTGTTCGCTATCGCTGAAGGTGCAGTGCTCACCACCATAGACAGCATTCACCCCGGCACGGGCCAGCCGCAGCCGCGCCAGCCGGTAGATATCTGCCAACCATTTCCCCTCGTTGGCGGAAGGCACGAACGCCGCGTCTGCTTCGGCCTGCTCCGCCATAAAGGCCTCGCGCACCTCGTCACCCACTTCAAACGCGGTAGGGCCGATGGCCGGGCCAAGCCAGGCAAGGATCTCGCCCGGCTCGCAACCCATGGCGGCGATGCTCGCCTCCAGCACGCCCCCCTGCTCATTCCCCAATAATCCACGCCAGCCAGCGTGGGCGGCGGCCACCACTGTGCCTGCCCGATCGCAGAACAGTACCGGCAGACAGTCGGCAGTCATCACAATGCAGGCCTGATCTGCCTCGTGGGCGCAGGCCGCGTCGGCATCCGGCGCCTGCTGATAATGGCTGCTGACCGGATGCATAACGATACCGTGTACCTGATTGAGCCAGTTGAGTGGGCCGGGGATCTGTGCGGCCTGCTGCAGCCGGGCACGATTGGCCTCGACTCGCGCCGGTTCATCCCCCACGTGAGCCCCCAGATTGAGGCCGGCAAAGACCCCGTCACTGACACCGCCATCCCGGGTGGTCGACAAGGCTCTGACGTTGGCAGGTGCAGGCCAGTCGGGTTCGATCCATTTCATCTGTGACTCCTTCAATTCACCGCTATAAAAAACGGGGCTCCTGCAAGGGAACCCCGTTTGGCATCTCTTCGGGCCGGATGACGGCAGAAACCGACGCAGGCCCTATTGCATCAGTTCCAGACCAGATCGTCCGGATTGGCGAGGGTGCCCTTCATCTGCAGCACCTCTTTCAGCCCATCAATTCCAGACCAAATCATCCGGGTTGGCGATAGTATCCGCACGCAGCACTTCCATCAGATCCACCATGTCCTGTGGTGTCTCGGAGTGCCACTGCATCACTTCACCCGTGATGGGGTGCGCCAGTTGCAGCATGGTCGCATGCAGCGCCTGACGGTTGAAGCTGCGCAGCATCTGGGTCAGCTCCGGCGTCGCGTTGCGCAGCAGGCGCAGACGGCCACCGTAGGCGGGATCACCTACCAGCGGGTGCTTGATGTGCGCCATGTGGACACGGATCTGGTGGGTACGACCGGTTTCCAGACGCAGACGCAGACGGGTGTGGCCACGGAACTTCTCGTGAACCCGGTAGTGGGTCACAGAAGGACGACCATTGGGCACCACGGCCATATGGGTACGCTGGGTCGGGTGACGGCCGATGGGCGCATCAACTGTGCCACCTGCGGTCATGTGACCGATGGCGATCGCTTCGTACTCACGGGTGATCTGGCGCGCCTGCAACGCTTCCACCAGATGGGTCTGGGCAGGAACGGTCTTGGCAACCACCATCAGACCTGTGGTGTCTTTATCCAGACGGTGCACGATACCGGCGCGGGGCACCTCGGCAATGCCGGGGTAGCGGTGCAGCAGGGCGTTGAGGATGGTGCCATCGGGCGTACCGGCGCCCGGGTGAACCACCAGTCCGGCCGGTTTGTCGATCACCAGAATGTGTTCATCTTCATAAACGATGTTGAGCTCGATCTCCTGGGCATCCCAGCGGGTATCGGCTTCCAGCTCGACATCTACATGCACCTGTTGCCCGGCCAGAATTTTCTCGCGCGGGGTGTTGGCAACCTGACCGTCCAGGGTCACTCTGTCCTGTAAAATCCACTCCTTGATGCGGGTGCGGGAGTAGTCTGGAAACAATTCGGCCAGGGCCTGGTCGAGTCGCTGCCCGAATTGGTGATCCTGGAATTCGCCTGTCAGTTCAATATGCTGGCTCATGTATGGTCTCTTGAGCGGGGGGTATCAATTCGAAATAATCCGGGTATTCTAGCTTTTCTTTTAGCCAAGCATAACGGATACTTTGCCAATTTCGTGGAAATGGACCGGATGTTGTTGATGGGAAAGAAGTCTCACCTGCTGATGTCGCTCGCCTTGGTCGCTACCTTGATCACAGGCTGTTCCAGCACCAAACCCAAGGTACCCGACGAACCGCCGGAGACCCTGTACCAGAAAGCACGCCTCAAACTGGACGTTGGCAATTACGTGCAAGCCACTGAATTGCTGGAGGCTTTGGACTCTCGCTATCCGTTCGGCGCCTACTCCAACCAGGTGCAGCTTGACCTCATCTATGCCTACTACAAGCAGGATGATACCGCTCAGGCGATCGCCAATATCGACCGTTTTATCCGCCTCAATCCGGCGCATAAAAATATCGATTACGTCTTCTATATGCGCGGCCTGACCAACATGGCGGCGGATTACAACTTCTTCCAGAGCCTGTTCGGTATCGATCGGGACGACAAAGACCCGGCTTATGCCCGTCAGGCATTCCAGGACTTCAAGACCCTGCTGCAGAACTACCCCAACAGTGTCTATGCCGCCGATGCCCGTGCCCGCATGATTGGCCTGAAGAATCGTCTGGCCAGATATGACCTGAGCGTGGCCGAGTATTACGTGAAGCGTGATGCACTGGTCGCGGCCGCCAACCGGGCCAAGCTGATTGTCGAAACCTACCCCGACACAGCCGAAACCGAGAAAGCGCTGGAGATCATGGTCGAGTCTTACGACACGCTGAAGATGCCGCAGCTGGCCAAGCATGCCCGCGAAGTGCTGGCCAAGAACTTCCCGGAGAACCGCCTCGGCCGTGGCTGAGTGATACGGATCAACCGGTAACAAAAAACCGATGCCTTGGCATCGGTTTTTTTATGGCGCTGTCCCAATTACGTGTTGAACGGCTAATCTTGAAGTAGGCCATCACCTTGAGGTCTACCATCATGGATACCCCAG
>NZ_MQSY01000057.1:0-12848 GCF_001921245.1 Aeromonas sp. YN13HZO-058
GTTCTCGCCCAGGTCACCGTTGTTCAGCACTTTACAGATAACTTCGCGCTCGGTGATTTCGATAACGTCCAGACCGATCAGGCCGTCATCAACCAGGATGCGGTTGCCGACGCGCAGATCGTTGGCGAAACCTGCATAGGTCACAGCCACTTTGTCTTTGTTGCCAACCACGGTCTGGTCGGTGGTGAAGGTGAAAGTCTGGCCAGCGACCAGCGCGACATCGTTGCCGCCTTCCAGCTTCATGGTACGGATTTCCGGACCCTTGGTGTCCAGCAGGATAGCTGCGTGCTTGCCGGTCTCGGCCATCACAGCGCGCAGGTTGCTGATGCGGCTGCCGTGCTCGGCGTAGTCACCGTGGGAGAAGTTCAGACGCATGACGTTCATGCCGGCGTCCAGCATTTTGGCCAGCATTTCTTTGGATTCGGTCTTCGGACCGATGGTGCAGACAATTTTGGTCTTTTTCATNAGTTCAGACGCATGACGTTCATGCCGGCGTCCAGCATTTTGGCCAGCATTTCTTTGGATTCGGTCTTCGGACCGATGGTGCAGACAATTTTGGTCTTTTTCATATTTACTGACATGTACAGTCCAATGTTTGAGATGAGAAATTGGCAATGCGTTGTGGTTGATGCGCCTTGGAAAGCCCATAACAAACCCATTCGTCATGGGTGAGCGCCCGGTACCGTAGAAAAGGCGAGTTAATCAGGCGCATTCATACTCACTGACCGGCGCTATCGCGCCGGATCACATTATTCAAACCAGCTCGCGATATCCCGGCGCAGGTTGTCAGAGCGCTTGCCGAAGATGGCCTGAACCTCCTGCCCTATGATGATGACGCCGATGGCGCCCAGCTGCTGCAACGCTTCGCTGTTTACCGGCGAGAGCGTCTTGACCTTGACCCTGAGCCGGGTCAGACAGGCATCAAACGATTCTATGTTCTCTTTGCCACCAAATGCCGCCACCAGTTGCCGGATCCCCGCTTCATCCAGCCCGGACACAGCCTCTGGCTCCTGCCCTTGTTGCGATTTGTGGCCCAGAGCCAAACCAAACAGACGCTTGAAATCGTGCATGGATACCATGCTTGTCTCCCTTTTTTACCCGCAGCTCACGCACCGGGAAATAATCAAAAGAGCCCGTCGACAAGACGGGCTCGGGGTTTACTGAACCGGACGGCTCAAGACACGGCAGCCATAAGCCTCCAGGGCAAGTTCCCCTGTCAGAGGCTGGCCGGAACTCATCTCAGTGTAAGCAGATGGCAACAACACAGCTCTGGCCTCACTGGTGTAGTTCTGCAGGAAGATAAACTCCTGCTCACCATCGGTGCGACGCTGGGCTGTGACCCCCAACGGCAGTTCGGTGGCCAGGGCTCGTGGCAAGGCCAGCTCTTCTATCAGCTTGCCGAAGAAATCACGCTGAAACGCCAGATCGTTGCGCGAGGCTATGTAATAGGCTTGTCCTTTGCCATGATCGTTGACCGTCACCGCCGGGCGGCCGGCATAGAAGTCACTGTCGTAGCTGGCGAGAGCACGCGCCCCTTCCAACTGGATCAGATCGCACAATTGAGTCACCTCATAGGGTCCCTTCAGCCCCAGCTCATTGTTCGGCAGGCCACTGATGGCGTTGCGCTCATGGTCATAGAGACTATCGATCTCTTCTGCCCATATCCCGAGCACTGGCCGCAATGGACCCGGAAAACCGCCGAGATGACAGAGATCCGTCTCGTTGACGATGCCGGACCAGTAGGTGGTCACGAAGCGCCCCCCCGCATGGACAAAACCGTCGACCCGCTCGGCAAAGCCGTCGCGCACCATGTAGAGCATGGGGGCGATGACCAGCGAGTAAGAGCTCAGCTCGCAATCTGCATTGATCACATCCACCGCCACACCCTGCTCCCAGAAGGCGCGATAGTGCTCGGCCACCGTCTTCTCATAGAAGAGACCGGCATTACGGGGCCCCTGAGCATTGTCCATGGCCCAGCGGCTCTCCCAGTCAAAAATAATAGCGACACGGGCTTCCACCTTGCTGCCGGCCACGGCAGAGATCTTGCTCAGGGTTTCTCCCAGCGCCTGTACTTCGCGGCCAACCCGGGTATCGATGTGACCGACATGATCGACCACGGCGCCATGGAATTTTTCCACCGAGCCACGGCTCTTGCGCCACTGGAAGTACTGCACCGAGTCGGAGCCATGAGCCACCGCCTGCAGGGAAGAGAGGATATGCATGCCCGGCTTTTTCAGTTTGCTGATGGGCTGCCAGTTGGTCAGGCTGGGGGTAGACTCCATCAGATAGAAAGGTTTTCCCCCTTTCAGGGTACGCATGAGGTCGTGGTACATGGCGGTATAGGCCGCCAGGGTGCAGTCATCCTCGGCATTGTGCCAGAGGGGGTAACTGTCCCAGGAGATGAAGTCGATGACCTTGGCCAGTTGCCAGTAGTCATAGTCGTAGAAGTACTCCATGAAGTTGGTCGTCGCGGGCAGTGCCGGGTTTTCCGCCTTCAGGGGGGCTATTTCGGCGGAGCAGAAGTCACTGACCTGGGCCGTATTAAAGCGCTTCCAGTCCAGATTCAGACCATGGATGGTGCTTTCGCCAATGGGCGATGGGGACTCTATCTGCTGCCAATCTGTGAAGGTGTGGCTCCAGAAGGTACTCCACCACGCCTTGTTCAAGGCATCCAGCGTGCCATAGCGGGCTTTGAGCCAATCTCGGAACTGATGCTGGCACAAATCGCAATGACACTCGCCACCGTATTCGTTGGAGATGTGCCAGGCGATGACACCGGGATGGTTGGCGTAGCGTTTGGCAAGGGCGCCGTTGATCTGACGCACCTTGTCACGATAGACGGGTGAGCTCATGCAGTGATTGTGGCGACCACCGTGCAGTGCCTTGACCCGGTTTTTGTCGGTGCGCAGCACCTCGGGATAGGCCGTTGACAACCAGGCGGGACGCGCCCCGCTCGGCGTGGCCAGGAAGGTATAGATGCCGTTGGCATAGAGCGTATCGAGTACCCGGTCCAGCCAGCCAAATTCATAACGCCCCTCTTCGGGCTCCAGACCCGACCAGCTGAAAATGCCGACCGACATCACGTTGCTGTTGGTCTGCTTCATCATCTCTATGTCTTTGGCCAGCACGGCAGGATCATCGAGCCATTGATCAGGGTTGTAATCGGCACCGTGCAATAGGACAGGCACCTTGCTGCTCAGGGGGGGAAACTTGAACATGCACTATCTCCATATGATGGACATCATCGCCGGCGGGCACACAGGCCCGCCGGTCATGGGTGGTTAGTTGAATGCCTTGATGGACGGCAACACCTTGCCCTGGCAATCGAACAGCGACTGATTCTCGCGGGCATTGCCCTCTTTCCAGTCATCGCTGTTGTATTTCATGCCGGCCTTGGTGGCCCAGGTGGCGCCAGGTGTCGGCAACCAGGCCGGCTCCCAGTAGAAGACCCCCTTGCCACGCCCTTCCGGCACCTTGGTGACGACCTGCAGCAGATCGTGGAGATAGTTGGCCTGTCCCTGCACCGTGGCGGGATACCCGGCGTCATCCGCCTCTTTTGAGGTGAAGTTGTTTTCGGCGTTATCGCAGTTGGCTGTGGTATAGCCGTAGGCCGCCTCGACCACGATGAGATCCTTGTTATAGCGCTTGCTGATGTCATCCATGTTGTACTGGAGGGCATTCATGGGGCCGTTCCAGTAGATGTAATAAGAGAGACCTATGATATCGAACGGCACCTTGCGCTTGGTTATCTCGTCAAACCACCAGATGAAGGTGTCATTCTTGGTCCCCTCCGCCAGGTGAAGCATGATTTTTATCTGATCCCCATGCTCTTTAACCGCCTTGATCCCCGCATTCAGCAGCCCCGCCAGACGGTCGAATTCCCCCCCGTTCTGGCCCCAGCTCTTGCCTTCCGGCCACAGCATGCCACCGTTAATCTCGTTGCCCACCTGCACCATGTCCGGCAAGACCCCGGCTTTGGCAAAGGCATCCATGGTGGTTTTGGTGTGTTGATAGACAGCCTCGGTCAGCTGGTCGATATTCATGTTGGCCCATGCCTTGGGCTTGTTCTGCCGGGCTGGGTCCGTCCAGAAATCGCTGTAGTGATAATCCAGCAGGAATTTCATGCCATTGGCCTTGGCCCGCTGGGCCAGCGCTATGGTGGTCGCCAGATCATTGTTGCCGCCACCATAAGGTTTGCCATCAGCATCCTTGGGATCGACCCACAACCGCAGTCGGATATAGTTGAAGCCATTTTCTTTCAAAATGGCCATGGCATCCTGCGGGTTGCCATGCTCATCAAAGAACTTGCCACCGTGCTTCTCTACCTCGGCCAGCATGGAAACATCGGCACCCTTGATAAAGTCAGCCGCCACCTTGACCGGCTGGATCTGCACCGTTTCAGCCGCCAGAACCGAGGGGGCCATCATGGTCAATCCAGTGGCCAGCATGGCCGCCACCAACAAACTGTTTTTTAATTTCATCGTTGAGGTCCTGTGTGATTAGCCCTTGGTTCCGCCTGCGGTCAGGCCGGAAACAAAGTACTTCTGCAGTGAGAGATAAAGGATGGCGACGGGCACCGCGATGAGCACGGCACCGGCTGCATAGGTGGTGTAACTGGCCCCCATCTTCTGGGCGACCAGGTTATAGAGCCCGATGGGCAGGGTGAATTGATCCGGTGTACGCAAGATGGTACTGGCCAGAATGAAATCACCGAGCGGGCCGGTAAAGGAGAAGAGGGCCACCACCGCTATGATGGGTTTGGAGAGGGGCATGATGATCTCGATGAAGATCCGGAAGTTGCCAGCCCCATCCATCCGTGCCGATTCATCCAGATCTTTGGGAATGGCATCCAGATAGCCTTTCATCAGATAGGTGTTCATGGGGATCATGCCCCCCACATAGACCAGTACCAGCGCCAGATGGCTGTTGATCAGACCCAGCATCTGCGCCAGCACGAAGATGGCGATCAGGGCCGAGAACTGGGGCACCATCTGCAGCAACAGAAACAGCATCAGCCCATTTTGACGACCGCGAAAGCGGAATCGGGAGAATGCATAAGCGGTAAAGCTGACGCTGATCAGGGTGAGCACCATGGTCAGGAAGCTGATCTTCATGGAGTTCCAATACCAGGCGGCATAATCAATCCGGCCATCAAACAGCTCCCGGTAATGCAGGAATGACAGATTGTCGGGCATGATCGAGGTATTGAGCAGGCTGCTGCCCGGGTTCAGGGAAGCCCCCACAGTCCAGATAAGCGGATAGATGATGATCACCGCGACCATCAACAACAGCGCATAACTGATGCCCAACCGAATGAAGTTACTCTTTTTAACACTGTGTTTGACGCTCATATTCCAGCTTTCCTTAGGCCATATCATCTTGCTTGAAGGAGTTGGTTGCGCGGAATTGCCACAGCGCGATACCAACCACGAAGATAGACAGCAAAATAGTAATGCTGGCCGCGATGGAATATTGAGAGGAGGACATGGTCAATTTGTAAATCCAGGAGACCAGAATATCCGTACCACCCGCATTGGATCCGATCACCGCCGGGCCGCCGTTATTGAACAGATAAATAATGTTGAAGTTATTAAAATTGAAGGTGTATTGGGTAATCAGGATCGGTGCAATCGAATAGAGGACCAACGGCAAGGTAATCGTGGTCAATTTATGCCATGTGCTGGCTCCATCTATGGTAGCGGCTTCATACAGATCGTCAGGAATAGCCTGTAATACGCCAGTGGTCATGGCGAAGACAAATGGGAAACCCAGCCAGGTTTGCATCAGGATCAACGCCGTTTTAGTCCAGAAAGGATCCGTCATCCACTGCTTGGGCTCAATACCCAATGACGCCAGAATGCCATTATTGATCACCCCAAAGGTTTCATTGAACATGCCGGAAAAGACCAGAATGGTGACAAAACCAGGCACTGCCCATGGCAATATCAAGATGGTGCGAATGAGTGCTTTAAACTTGAGATCTTTCTGATTGACCAGGATCGCCAACAGGACACCAACCGAACATTGCAATGTGGTCGCAATCAGGGTCCAAATCACTGTCCACTGCAATACATCCAGCAAGGTGGAACGCCACAGATCCAGACGGAATATATTAAAGAAGTTTTTCAGCCCGACCCAGTCAACCAGCTTGGCCGGTGGCGTGTGATACAAATCGTAGTTGGTAAAGGCAATAGAAAAACCGAAAATAATAGGAAAGACCACCACGAACACCAGCAGAATAAAACCTGGGGTGATCATCAGATACGGAAACCCCTCACTCAACAAGAGCTGATATTGTTTTCTGATGCCAGATAATGCATAACCCTGATCCCGTTTTTCACCACACAGGTAAGCATCGCGGATCCCCCAATAATAGATACCAATACCAAAAGTCGCGATCAAGACACTGATCACCCCTTTGGCCAACAGAAACACTGAGTTATCTCTCGGCAACTCGGTCCCCAGCGTAAATAGCCCCCAAAATCCTTCTTGTAAAAAGTCATTGAATACGCCAAGGAAACAAGACATGACGATAAAGAACAGCGCACCCTTGATAAACTGCTTGTTATAAAACTGACCAAAGCCCGGGATCAGCGATAATAATGCCGCAATCTTGGCGTGCTGGGTTTTTAAACCAACCTGTGCGATTTCGCTGGAATCGACAACCACAATATACCTCCTATCCTTAAAGAAACATGGGTAGCATCAAGCAGCTCAATGCTACCCATGCAGGCAAGGCGTAACGCCTGCGTATCGTTAATCCCGATTTGCGTGGTTTGCCTCAATCTGCATATTGATGGTTTTAACGGCACCATCCAGGGCAGCCTTGACATCTTGCTTGCCGGTCACGCTCAATTGCAGGGCGCTATTGGAAGGTGTCCACACTTCTTGCATTTCCGGTACACTTGGCATGGGAACGGCATAACCAGCCTGAATGGCAACGGCCCTTGCTTTCTCATCACCCTTGATAACCGGATCATCTATCAATGACTTGACGGGTGGAATTTCACCGGTCTTCTCAAATCGAATTTTGGCGTATTCTGGCTGGTTGATAAATTCGATAAATTGCTGTGCCAACTCTTTTTGCGTGGAATAAGTAGAGACGCTGTATCCCTTTACCCCAAGGAAAGAGCGCATATGCTCACCATTTGGCAGAGTCGGCAGTGGTGCTACACCATAATTCACGCCGGCATCCTGATAAGGTTTGAACGCCCAAGGGCCAGTGATAACGGCAGCCGCTTTTTTCTCGGTGAACAGTGAGTCGATGGCATTGGCACCAGTTTCACCAACGATCCCGGCCGGGAACAAACCATCCGCGTAGAATGATTTAAGGAAGGTGACCGCATCAATTGTCCCCTGATTGGCCAGACCGATGTCATTCACATTCAGGGAACCATTGGCATTTTGACCGAAAATATATCCCCCCATACCGGCAACGACACCATATGAGTAATAAATTTCGTCAAATTTAGCCAACAGACCATATTTGTTGGCGGCACGCTGCTCTTTGGAAACCTTGATCAAGTCATCGAAGGTCTCCGGTGCTTTTGGCAGTATGTCCTTGTTATACACCAGCACTATGGTCTCGACCGCTTTAGGAATACCGTACAACTTGCCTTCATAGGTTTGTGCATCCACGGCAGGCTTGGTAAAGCTATCCATGTACTTGGCATCCACCTTGAGTTCGGACAGCAGCCCCTGCACCACGGCACCACCGACCTGATCATGGGGAATGACCAGCACATCGGGACCTATGCCTGCAGGGCCATCCAGCCGCAGCTTCTCGATTTGCTGAGCATACGGCATCTCCTGAATCTTCACTTTCACCTTGTACTGGGCTTCGAACGCCTTGATCGCATCTTCAATACCATTGGACTTCTTGATGTCTTCCCACACAAGCAGTTCACCGTCTGCCGCCATCACCCCATGGCTCAACAGGCTGCTCGCCCCCAATGACAACATGATCACTGCTGTTAACTTATTGATTTTCATCTTTTATCCTTGTCCCTGTTCAAGCAAAAATGGTTGTTCAGTCGCATTATCTGCCGTGCAGCAAACCAATGTGTGTAATCATTTCACTTTTTCCATTCACACTGGTGCGGCGCTCTGTCTGCCAAGCCAGTACACCATCTCAGTAAGGCTTGCAGGCTACGTTGCCAAAAAACGCGACAACTTACATAACAAATTGATTAATATACTACTTTCACTTCTAAACCATGAGATCCGGCATACTTTCTCGGTACACCTTATCTAGCCTCTCCTCTATAAACTCACCCGAGAAGGTCACCATAAGGGTAACGGTTACACCGAATGTGATTACGGTAAGCGGAGCACGCCATATCTGCCAGCAGCATATGCAAAGGTTGTGATCTCATACACAAAAGAAACAGCATTTTGTGCAAGCGGTTACACTCCGCTGTTATATTCCTGTCATAAGTGATGTGTGCAGTCGTCGTGAAGCGGGTTTCCGGCTGTTTATATCAGGTTCCTGATGTGTACCCCGTGTCGTAAACGACATAGAGAATCATGACAGATTAGATTTATAATCAAGGAGTTAGCAGTATGGCGAGTATCAGTCTGAACAGTGTTGTCAAGCGTTTCGGCACCAACGTGACACTGCACAATGTGGACCTAGAGGTGGAAGACGGTGAATTCACCGTGTTTGTTGGCCCCTCAGGTTGTGGCAAATCAACCTTGCTGAGAATGATCGCCGGTCTGGAAGAGATCTCCGACGGCCATATCTCCATCGGGGGCACAGTGGTCAACGATGTTGCCCCAGCTCACCGTGGTGTGGCCATGGTATTCCAGTCCTATGCCCTCTATCCCCACATGACAGTGGCTGAAAACATGGGCTATGGATTGAAGGTGAACGGGGTGCCCAAGGATGAGATCCAGCATCAGGTCGGCATGGTTGCCAAGACGCTGCAACTCTCCCACCTTCTTGACCGCAAACCGAAACAGCTCTCCGGCGGACAACGGCAGCGGGTTGCCATTGGTCGTGCCATAGTGCGCAACCCCCAGGTGTTCCTGTTTGATGAGCCCCTCTCCAACCTGGATGCCGAGCTGAGGGTCGAAATGCGCCTGCATATCGCCAAGCTGCACCAGGAGCTGAAAACCACCATGATTTATGTCACTCATGACCAGATCGAGGCCATGACACTGGCAGACAAAATCGTCGTGATGAACTATGGCAAGGTGGAGCAAGTCGGCTCTCCCATGGACCTCTATTACAAACCGGTCAATCAGTTTGTAGCCGGCTTTATCGGTTCACCCAAGATGAATTTCCTGCCAGCCCAGGTCATTAGCTGGTCTCCCAGCCAGTTGGAGGTCGCACTGTCAGAGCAAAGAACCATCACTCTGCCCATCATCACCAGCGAGCTAGCTGCCGGCAGTTCTATCACGTTGGGCCTGAGGCCAGAGCACCTGATCCCCGGCGGGGATGGCGTGCATCTCTCCTTTACCTGTGAAGTGGTTGAGCGCCTTGGCAACAGCACTTATCTGTTCGGCCAATGCTGTGGTATCGACGGCTTCAAGCTGCTGCTGCCCGGTGACAATGCCTTTAAGCCGTACCAGCAGCTCGATGTATTTTTCTCCCCCGAGCACTGCCTCGTCTTTGCCGCCGATGGCACCCGGATCAGCCGCTAACTTATTCTCCTTGTCTACACCCGTTTTTATCCATGCCAGATTTGCCCCCGCCAATGCCGGGGGCTTTTTTCTCCCCCTGATCCCATGCCCTGCCGCTCACCCTTCACCCAAGACCCAAGACCCAAAACACGCCCTTCCTGCAGCACAAAATACCAGCGAAATGAGAGCCGGCTCTCAACCCTGTTTAAATCCTGTTTGGTTGAGCACCATGGCGGTGTAACAATAACCACAAACAGTGAAAATTTACACAAAGAAAGTGGGATTGAGTACAAAGACACCCCTCTATAAAGCGTCGTGCAGCATGGCTCACACTCACCAACCCTCTGATAAAGCTGGCCAAGAATACCATACTGGTGATCCTCATCGACGGTCAGCCATGTCATTCTCAACATGTAAGCGATACCAATGAAAATGCCCATACCACAGATATCCATCATCCAGCGCCTGATATTGGGCTTTGGTCTGATCATCACTCTGCTGGTTCTCGCCGTGATGGTCTCGTTACGAGCAGGCAACCAGCTGGCCATGCAGGTCGACATCCTGACTGGCGAGGTGGCTCCCACTCTGGTGCAAAGTCGCTCGGTGACCAAAGACTTGTTTATGCAAGACAAGGCGCTGCGTGGCCTGCTCACCCTGCAGGCGAGCGATGATGTCCGCAAGGGACGAGCCGAGCTTGCACGCTGGCAGCAGGCGTTTGAACAGGACTTGGCACTGCTTGCCAACAAGGCGTCGCACCATCCGGCCATGATCAGCCGCATCCATGCCCTCACCGAGCAGCAGACGACCTATTGGCAGCTTGCGACCCAGATTGTTGACAGCTATGCCGCCAATCTGAAGAGTCAGCAAGCCCTGGCAGAAGAGACCTCCCTGAGCCGTGACAACAAACGCCTGCAAGGAGATCTCGCCATGCTGGTTGAAACTCTGGGCGCCCACTACACAGCCGGACTCAAGAATGCGCTGGTCAACCAGCTGGAGCAGCTATTCACCAATACACAGGCGGCGATGAAGCTGCAGGATACGGCCCGCATTGCGGGGCAACTGGCCAGCAACCAGACCCTCACCAAGGCTATCCAGCGCCAACGCCAGACACTGGCGACCGAACTGCTCAAGCAGGAGAGTGCTTTTGGCGGCAAGATCGATCTGGAGCAGTCGGTGGGCCCCCTGTTTGATCGGGTGGTGCAACAGAGCGCAGGCAACGCAGGTTTACTGGCAACCCACCTTCGCCTGGCACAAGAGAGCGATCAACTGCGCAACCAGAGCACTCAGGCTACCCGGATCATCGACTCGGTGCTGGGTGAGCTGGCGGAGATCGACAACAGTGTCGATACCCAGCTTGCACAGCGAGTACAGAGCAGCAAACAGATCCTGAGCCAGCTGCAATCCCTGCTGTTTGTCGGTCTGCTGCTGTCGCTGGCCGTCAGCGCACTGGTGCTCTGGCGCATCATTCACTCCATCCGAACCCCCATCAAGCAGACCCTGATGGTGCTCGAAGCCCTGAGTCGGGGTGACATGACAAGGCGCATCAGCCATCGACAGCAGGATGAATTCGGTCAACAGGCCAAGGGGATCAATGCCCTCGCCCAGGAGATGAGCAACATGCTGGGGCAAATTGTGATGGCCGCCAGCTCGCTGGGGGAGATGGCCAACCAGAACCAGTCTGCCCAGCTCAATGCGCAGCGACAACTGGAGCAGCAGCGCAGCGAAACGGCCAGCGTTGCCAGCGCCATGCTCGAGATGGAGCACACGGTACGCGATGTGGCAGAGAGCGCCGGACATGCCCAGCAAACGGTCAGGGAGGTAGCGACACAAGCCCTTACCGCCAGCACCATGAGTGAAAATACCCTGACGCGCATGACCCAGCTCTCCCATCGACTGGCGGATTCGCGGCGTATCGTCGAGGAGGTTCACGGGCTGGGCAACAACATAGGCAGCATTCTGGAATTCATCAGCCGGATTGCGGAGCAGACCAACCTGCTGGCACTCAACGCCGCCATTGAGGCAGCAAGAGCCGGCGAACAAGGCAGAGGCTTTGCCGTGGTGGCAGACGAGGTACGCCAGCTGGCCAAACACACCACAGAATCCACCACCACTATTCAGGCGATGATCACGGCACTACAGCAGAGCGTGCACAGGGCCGTTACGACCATTA
This sequence comes from Aeromonas sp. YN13HZO-058, assembly GCF_001921245.1. Classification (NCBI taxonomy): domain Bacteria; kingdom Pseudomonadati; phylum Pseudomonadota; class Gammaproteobacteria; order Aeromonadales; family Aeromonadaceae; genus Aeromonas; species Aeromonas sp. YN13HZO-058. Next base: position 11,795 of record NZ_MQSY01000057.1, read on the forward strand.
GTGGCTGCACCGATGTAATGGCACTTTGCGCCGATGACAGCGAGCAGTCTCGTCATACCCTCACCCACCTAGCCAGCTCGCTACAGCAGGTGGCCGATCTCAGTATCCAGATCGCCACCGCCGCCCAGCAACAGCTGAACACCAGCCAGGAAATTGCCAGCAACATGAACAATATCAACAGCATTTCCGACGATAACCAGGAGATGCTGACCCGCGTTGCCCACACCAGCGGTCAGTTGCAACAACTCTCACAACAGCAGCTCGCGCTGGTACAACGATTCAGCCTGTAACCGATTACCGGTCGACATAGGCCGGCGCCACTGAAACACAACACAAGGAAACGACAATGCTCAAACACACACTCCTGGCCGCGACCCTGCTTGGGTGCCTTCATCCAGTCTGGGCCGCCGAGGCCGATACGGCGCAGACTCGCCCTCTCTTCCTGCGCGGGGAGATGAACAACTGGGAGGCCCCGGCCGCCCAGCAACTGGTCCAGAGTCAGCCTGATCTGCTCACCGTCACCACCAGCCTGCAAGCCAGCCACGGTGCCTACAAATTCAAGATTGCCGATGAGAAGTGGAAAAGCGATACCACCTACGGCCAGTTCGACCCCGCCAGCAAGGTGGAAGCCGGCAAGCCAGTCATCGTCAAGGCCGGTTACCAGTGGAGCGACATGAAGTTCACCCCCCTCGAGGATGGGGCCTACCTCTTCACCCTGGACCGCCGCGATCCCGCCAGCATCCAGCTGATAGTAAGCAAGGCGCAGTAACCCCCCCATGGGCCGTCTCCCGGCCCATGTCACATTTGCCCAGCACCTGCCTGGATGTGCCATGCCCATGGCGCATCCAGGCAGGCGATTGCCCTACAACCTTCCCCCTGCCCCGGGTTCAGCCATGAGCCCGACCCCCTTTCAATTAGGCGCTGTCCCAATTACGTGTTGAAGGGCTAAGCTTGAAGTAGGCCATCACCTTGGGGTCTACCATCATGGATACCCCAGCCTTTCAACACCTGTTGTCTCTCTTTCCACTGCTTACCCTGCGCCAGCGGCGTGTTG
>NZ_MQSY01000065.1:0-46425 GCF_001921245.1 Aeromonas sp. YN13HZO-058
GGTGACTCATGCTGAACCTTATCCCTGATGCCAAGTGGGACTCATGATCTCACATCAGGGACTTGTTCGCACCTTCCCTAGCCGCAACATTTGACAAGAGAGGCTGGAAATTGCCTGAAAGATTAGACCGTGTATATGATTCATCGTCAGCACAGAACAGACTGGGCTGGTTGCCAATACATGGTTTTGAAAGTGTTCTAGAAATGCTCGATGCAGAAACAGCAGAGGTTTTGCCAGTTTCATGCGCAGCCAATAAATTGCTTAAAACAGATCCCTCACCTTTTTGATTCAAATGTTGGGTAAAGGGAAATCCGGATACCCAATCAGCCGCTATCCATAAAAAACCACCGACCTGCAAAAGGTCGGTGGTTTTTTTATCGGTGGTAGATAACGGGTAGCCGATACGAAGGGTTCGCTACCTCAACTTTCGCCCGGGAGCGAGCACTACTCTTCCTGCTCCTCCGGTTGTCTCTCCTCACCCCGTATCTGTAGCAGCTCCTCGACCCTGGCTTGCCACTTATCGTGGGCCTGTTTGCGCTCCTGCTGCATAAATGCTTCTCGCATGGTGTCGATTTTCTGGTCAAGTGTTTCCATCAGAGTGTCTCCTTGTGTGACCGCGTAAAGACTGGCTGACGGCGCGTTGGCCAACCTGCTCCCCTAATCTGACACCGCTAATGCCGTTACTGCCCAATCAAATAATCGATTGGAAGTAGGAAAACCAATCTAAAAATCCTTTTCCGTGCGTGCTCCATCACATCACCACAAGGAAAACAGAGAGCTCAGAACGGGATGATCTGGCGCGCGGCTAACACCAGATTGAGTGTGGTCGCCCCCCTTTTCAGGGGAATGGGGCGCAGCGATATAACCGGCTGCAGTCGCCAAACCAATGAAAAGACCCCCTCTCGCCCAGCGGCAAGAGGGGGTCTTTTTGTTTGTGCCGCTGACTAACCGGCTATTGCATCAAGTTATCAGGCCAGCGAGACAAAGATCCCGGCCAGGGTGGCGCTCATCAGGTTGGCCAGGGTCGCCGCCAACACCGCCTTGAAGCCCATATTGGCCACATCGTGACGGCGCTCCGGCGCCATGGTGCCGATAGAGCCAAGCTGCACCGCAATGGAGCCCAAATTGGCGAAACCGCAGAGGGCAAAGGTAATGATGATCTGGGTATGGGCGCTCAGATCGGCCTTGATATTGGCAAAGTCCAGATAGGCGACGAACTCGTTCATGATCACCTTCTGACCGATGAGCGATCCTGCCGCCATCATCTCGCTGGCGGGCACGCCAATCAGCCAGGCCACCGGGGCAAACAGATAACCCAGCACCTGCTGCAGGGAGAGATCGGCCCAGCCGAACCACTCGCCGACGGTGGTGAGACCAGCGTTGATCATGGTGATGACGCTGACAAAGGCGAGCAGGATAGTGCCGATGGCCACGGCGATCTTCATGCCGCTCATGGCGCCGCCCGCCAGCGCGTCTATGGCGTTGCTGTAATCGCTCTTGTCGAGGGTGATCTCGGCCTGCTCGCGCACCTGCTGCTGCTCCGGCACCAGTAGTTTGGCCATCAACAGGCCACCCGGCGCAGCCATAAAGGAGGCGGCGATCAGGTATTTCAGATCGACACCCAGCCCGGCGTAACCACCGAGCACCGAGCCTGCCACCGAGGCCATGCCGCAGGTCATCACCGCAAAGAGCTCGGAGCGGGTCATGCCGGCGAGGAAGGGGCGAATAAGCAGCGGCGACTCCCCTTGCGACAGGAAGATATTGCCGGTAGCCACCAGGGATTCGGCGCGGCTGGTGCCGAGCAGGCGGTGCACTGCGCCGCCCAATACCCGGATCACCCACTGCATGATGCCGAAGTGGTAGAGCACGGCGATCAGCGCGCTGATAAAGATCACCAGCGGCAGCACCCGCACGGCGAAGATAAAGCCGTTGCTGGCCAGATCGCCAAACACGAAACGGATGCCGCTGTCGGCAAAGCCGAGCAGAGCTGAGACGCCATTGCTCATGGCACCGAGCATGATTTGTCCGGGGGGGAAATAGAGCACCAACGCAGCAAAACCGGTTTGCAGGGCGAGCGCACCCAGCACGGTTCGCCAGCGGATGGCTCGGCGGTTTTCACTGGCCAGCCAGGCGATAAGCATCAGGGCCAGCATACCGACCAGACTCAATAACAGTGTCATCTTGCACCTATGAAGAGAGGAGTTTCATATGGCAAGTCTGCAGACAGGCGTCGCGGGCGATCCGGCGGGAAAGGTGCCGACCCACGCGACACGCAGACCACAAACCTACAGGTTAGTGGCGGGTCCCATCCTGGGGTCATTCACGTTCCGGGTGACAGCATGTATCGGGTGACGCCAGTACCGTCGCAGGGGGAGATGCGGCCGGGTGGCAGGTCGGGCGGCGATGGTACAGTGATCCCCGTCACAGAAAAAGCGGTAAAACGATTGGCCGGAGTAACTTTTCATGTCATTGACCGAAATGGTCAAACAAGCAGCGAGCGGCCGGGTTTGCTCAGGCAGAAGATGATTGTCGTTTGCGACCCATTTGACCCGCAGGTTAAATATGCAACAGCGAGCGACAGAAAAACTGGTTTAAGGATACAGATCACAGTGTTACCAGCACATATTCCACTGGACACCCTATTAACATTCACCCTGCTGACTACTTATTCATATCATCAACACTATCGTCATTTGGATTGAAAACTTATTTTCTCGCGCATGTTAATAATCGGTATATAAATAACAAAAAATCCCCATCGAGCTGTCATTTTTGGCCAGTGACTTTCCCCACAGCCCCGGCTAAAAACGACGACTTCTTATAAATCAGCTCTATAAAACTGATATCTCAACGAATTTACTCTCGCTACCATAAAAGCAAGGATGAAATAAAAACGTTTTTCACATTAAACGCCTTTAAATTTCTTTATTCTCATCAAGAAATATAAAGTCGCTCATATAATGAGCGCCCTTGATGCGCTGACTTCAGCACGATAATGACCATGCGCAATACAATTAAAATAATCAGAAAAACAACAATAAACGCAATTAAATCAAAGCGATACACTAATTCCATCAGCGAATTAGTTAATAGAAACATATCATCAATAAGTCGTTTGATTATTTAATGCACTCTCCTTAGCCTTGGACGGCACAATCAGTTTAAAAACTATAAATTTATCAGTTCAGACTATTAGGAACACACGCAACATGCACAAAATCCTGCTCGATCAAGCTATGGAACTCACTAAGGCTCAAGGAGAGTGCTGGATCGTTTTAAAAGATGGCTCAATCAAAGCCGTTAATGTCGGCGATATGCTTCCTAAGGGTGTGCTACTGGTATCCCCTGCGGAAGTAGAATTGACACCGCCAGCAATGGCGAGTGTGGATAACCCTATTCCATACGACACCATTCCCTCCGATGGGGGTGAAATCGATCCCGCCGTTGAGCAAGAACTGGCTGCCATCCAGCAAGCTATTCAGGATGGGCAGGATCCGACCGAAATCGCCCAGGCAACCGCCAGCGGCGGTGATACCGCAGGAGGCCTCGCAGGCTCCGGTAATGCGGGCGTCATCGTCACCGAACGTACCGCCAGAGCGACCATTTCCGAAGCGGGTTTTGATACGACCCATAACAGCCGTGACCCGCAGCGCCTGGATGCGCTGCCGGGTGACGAGATCGCCGGCAAGATAGCGCATCCGCCGGTTGCCTTTGATCAGCAGCAGATCATTTCGGAAGACACGCCGACCCTGTTCGCTCAGGTTCCGACCGCGCAAGATCCCGATAGCGACGGCATCAATCCGCAGGGTTACACCCTGGTGAGCGGCGTACAGAGTGGTCAACTGACCCTCAATGCCGATGGCAGCTACCAATATATTCCCTCCCCCGAGTTTCAATCCCTGCGAGAGGGTGAGACGCGACAGGTCTCCTTTACCTATATTGCAACCGATCCGAGTGGCAACCAGAGTGCCCCGGCCACGGTGACCATTACCATCACCGGCACCAACGACATCGCCACCATCGGCGTTGCCACGCCGGGCGCTGACCAGGATGCGGTCAAAGAGGACGTGACCCTCACCACCGGCGGCAAGCTGGTCGCCACCGATGTCGATAACGGCGAAGCGGTGTTCCAGCCCCAGACTCAGGTCAAGGGTGACCACGGCACCTTCACCATCGACCAAGATGGCAACTGGACTTACCAGCTCGACAACGATGATCCGCAGGTGCAGGCCCTCAAAGAAGGGGAAGCCTTGCCGAACGAAACCTTCGTGGTCAAGAGTGCCGACGGCTCCGCCCAGCACACCGTCACCGTGACCATCACCGGCACCAACGACATCGCCACCATCGGCGTCGCGACTCCGGGCGCAGATCAGGGCGCCGTCAAAGAGGACGTGACCCTCACCACCAACGGCAAGCTGGTCGCCACCGATGTCGATAACGGCGAAGCGGTGTTCCAGCCCCAGACTCAGGTCAAGGGTGACCACGGCACCTTCACCATCGACCAAGATGGCAACTGGACTTACCAGCTCGACAACGATGATCCGCAGGTGCAGGCCCTCAAAGAAGGGGAAGCCTTGCCGAACGAAACCTTCGTGGTCAAGAGTGCCGACGGCTCCGCCCAGCACACCGTCACCGTGACCATCACCGGCACCAACGACATCGCCACCATCGGCGTCGCGACTCCGGGCGCAGATCAGGGCGCCGTCAAAGAGGACGTGACCCTCACCACCAACGGCAAGCTGGTCGCCACCGATGTCGATAACGGCGAAGCGGTGTTCCAGCCCCAGACTCAGGTCAAGGGTGACCACGGCACCTTCACCATCGACCAAGATGGCAACTGGACTTACCAGCTCGACAACGATGATCCGCAGGTGCAGGCCCTCAAAGAAGGGGAAGCCTTGCCGAACGAAACCTTCGTGGTCAAGAGTGCCGACGGCTCCGCCCAGCACACCGTCACCGTGACCATCACCGGCACCAACGACATCGCCACCATCGGCGTCGCGACTCCGGGCGCAGATCAGGGCGCCGTCAAAGAGGACGTGACCCTCACCACCAACGGCAAGCTGGTCGCCACCGATGTCGATAACGGCGAAGCGGTGTTCCAGCCCCAGACTCAGGTCAAGGGTAACCACGGCACCTTCACCATCGACCAAGATGGCAACTGGACTTACACACTCAACAATGATGACCCGCAGGTGCAGGCCCTCAAAGAAGGGGAATCCCTGCCCAACGAAACCTTCGTGGTCAAGAGTGCTGACGGCTCTGCCCAGCACACCGTCACCGTGACCATCACCGGTACCAACGACATCGCCACCATCGGCGTCGCCACGCCGGGCGCTGACCAGGGCGCCGTCAAAGAAGATGTCACCCTCACCACCAATGGCAAGCTGGTCGCCACCGATGTCGATAACGGCGAAGCGGTGTTCCAGCCCCAGACTCAGGTCAAGGGTAACCACGGCACCTTCACCATCGACCAAGATGGCAACTGGACTTACACACTCAACAATGATGACCCGCAGGTGCAGGCCCTCAAAGAAGGGGAATCCCTGCCCAACGAAACCTTCGTGGTCAAGAGTGCTGACGGCTCTGCCCAGCACACCGTCACCGTGAACATCACCGGTACCAACGACATCGCCACCATCGGCGTCGCCACGCCGGGCGCTGACCAGGGCGCCGTCAAAGAAGATGTCACCCTCACCACCAACGGCAAGCTGGTCGCCACCGATGTCGATAACGGCGAAGCGGTATTCCAGCCCCAGACTCAGGTCAAGGGTGACCACGGCACCTTCACCATCGATAAAGATGGCAACTGGACTTACACACTCAACAATGATGACCCGCAGGTGCAGGCCCTCAAAGAAGGGGAATCCCTGCCCAACGAAACCTTCGTGGTCAAGAGTGCCGACGGCTCCGCCCAGCACACCGTGACCGTCACCATCACCGGCACCAACGACACCGCCACCATCGGCGTCGCCACGCCGGGCGCAGATCAGGGCGCCGTCAAAGAAGACGTGACCCTCACCACCAGCGGCAAGCTGGTCGCCACCGATGTCGATAACGGCGAAGCGGTGTTCCAGCCCCAGACGCTGGTCAAGGGTGACCACGGCACCTTCACCATCGACCAAGATGGCCATTGGACTTACACACTCGACAACGATGACCCGCAGGTGCAGGCCCTCAAAGAAGGGGAATCCCTGCCCAGCGAAAACTTCGTGGTCAAGAGTGCTGACGGCTCTGCCCAGCACACCGTCACCGTGACCATCACCGGTACCAACGAGGCCCCTGATGCGCAGGATGATGGCCTTGCCAGCGACAAGATCGTCACTCTCGATGCACAGAACTGGGATACCAGCGGCGATATCAAGGTCGATTACTATGTCATCGATGCCACAACCGGGCAGAAAGTGGCCGATGCCGAGAAATCCGATTACACCGGCGATGGCGACCACCGCTTCGGGGTGAAATCCGGTATCGAGCAACCTGGCGCTGACAGCGTTCAGGCAGGGCAGATCGGCTACCTCGACAGCGCGAACCAGAGCGAAGCCATGCGCTTCACCTTCCAGCAGGGTCAGGTTGCCGACCATGCCACCATCGAGGTCAAAAACCTGTGGAACGACCAGGCGCATGGCGGCTGGGAGCCCGGTGTCGAGCGAGGAGTCTGGAAAGCCTTCTACAAGGGCGAACTGGTGGCGACCGATATCTTTGAAGGCAACGCTGGTGGTAAACAGAATGTGCAGATCGATGCCGGTGGCCGCTACTTTGACACCATCGAAATGTCAGCCCTCGGCTATAAGGACGGCATCGTCGATCCGCAAGGCTCGGAGTACTTTATCACCAAGGTCACCGCTGATCTGACTCGCTTCGATCAGTCTTATCAGACCAATGAGACCGGCGTGCTCTCCCTCGACGTATTGAGCAACGACTCCGATCCCAACGGGGATGCCATCGCTATCGTGCCGGGGAGCTACCCGGACTATGTCACCCTGGTCAATGGCAAGCTGCAGTTCGATGCCGCCAAATACCTGCTGACGTTGCCGGAGGCTGAACGGGATTTGGTCGCGGGCGAGGCCAAAGAGATCACGTTTGAGTACACGATTCGCGACATTCACGGTGCCACCGATCACGCCAACGTCACCATCACCCTGATCGGTGAGAGCTTGCCCGCACCGGCTCCCCTGCATGTGACTGTGCAAGAGGATGGACTGGCAGGCGGCGCGCATGCCCACAGCCAAGGCTCACTGCCGGGCGCTCAGGATGCCACATCCCACGACTACCAGTTTGCAACCCGGCAGACAGGTACGGCAGTCAGCAGTGGTGGCAAGCCACTGAGCTACGAGGTGAGCAACGATGGTCTGACCCTGACCGGCTTTATCACGGAGGCGGGCCAGAAGGTCACTGTGCTGACAGCACAGCTGAACTCGCAGAACGGCACTTATGAGCTGGATCTGTTCCGCCCGCTCGATCATGGTGCTGCCGGCAAGGACACCCTCTCTCTGCCGTTCGAGCTCGATATCAAGGTTGGCAACCAGCACACCAAGGGAGAACTGGTGATCGATGTGATCGACAGCGCCCCTGCGCCTGCCCACATGACGCTCACCACCGGGGATATGGCACCGCAATCCAACTCCGTCATCATTGCGCTGGATATGTCCGGTTCCATGGGAGAACCGGTGCAGGATGCCGATGGCAACACCACCACTCGCTGGGCACTCTCGCAACAGGCTATCAAGGCGATGTTCGAGCAGTACGACAAGCTGGGGGATGTGCAGTTCAAGATTGCCACCCACGCAGGCAACCCGGATGGGCAGATTTCTGGCTGGCTGCACTCCCTGGCCGACATCCAGCAGTTCTTCAGCAAGCTGAGCCCGGGAGGCTGGACTCCCTACACTCAGGCACTTAACCAGCTCGATACGATTCTGTCAGATAGTCAGAATCAGCAGGAGATGGCGGGAAGCAGCAAGCAGTTCTACTTCCTCTCCGATGGCGCCCCCTCTGACTTTGACTACTGGTTGAACGGTAGAGACAAGTCAGACATGTTCCGCGAGCGCCTGATGAAGGGCATCAGCCCGGATGAAGTGGGTGGCGAGCAGCACTATCAGGATCTGCTCACTGGCCGGGTCGCACCGACCCATGCCGAGCAGTTGCTGATCTTGGGCGAGTCCATGGAGCACATTCTGGATCAGCATGGCAACCCCTTTGACAACGTCAATATGCTTGCCATCGGCCAGAGCTCCTCGCTGGAGTATCTGGCGCCCATGGCGGGTCAGGATGGCACCGCCATCAAGGTGGAGAAGGATGCCGACATTATCAGCACGCTGACCGAGTCGGTCCCGGGCCAGCTGCACGGGGATCTCACCGGATCGTCGATCGAAGGGGAGTGGGTCGAGAGCATGACCCATGATGGCCAGACCTATTTCTACGATCAGCAGAAAAACGGCATCTTCGCCCACCACAGCGATAGCGACATCAAGGTGACCGATGGCAGCAAGCTGACGCTGGATACCGCCAATGGCAAGCTGGCGCTGAACTTTGAAACCGGGCAGTACGACTATCAGGCCAAGGATGTGCATGGCGATGGAGAGGACAAGTTCCTCCTTACCCTGCGCGATGGTGACGGAGATACCGCCGAAACCAACCTGGATATCGCCGTTCAGGATCTGGCTGGCGGTGTTGCAGCCCCAATCAGTCTGCGCATGGCGGCAGCGCCGACAATGACCAGCGAGATGGTCAGCGACGAGGATACGAGCAGCCAGGCCACCCACGACGAGATGCAGGATGAGCTGATTGATTTCAGTACACTCAGCCTGGCAGCCCCCCAGAGCAGCGAACTGCAGAGTCAGTCCGCTGCGACGCTGGCGTTCAGTGAGCTGCTCGATAGCGGCGATAGCGAACTGGATGATCTGCTGGCACAACTGGACTCGGCAGTGCAAGGTGTCGCAACGAGCAACGGGAACGATCCTTACAGCTCATTTGCGGATCACAGCATGCCCAATCTGAATGGCGCGTCCATCCAGGATCAGCTGTTTGATGAACTGGCGCTGCATCAGCAGTTCGTACAGTAACACCCTCGTCATCGCGAGATAGTCAAAACCCCGCTCCGGCTGATACCTGAGCGGGGTTTTCTTTTCTCTGCCGGTTCAGATAACGCATGTGACCAAAAGGGGGATGTGTATGGCACGAAGTGCCAGATACACAGACGCCCTCCACAGGGAGGGCGTATCAGAGCGGTTGATCTGCCGAAGCGATCAGAACGGTCAATGCAATCAGACGAACGACGTGCCTTATTTGGCGGCAGGCACGGCGTTAAAGGTGAGCAGGGCTGCCTTGTTGGCATCGCTCAGGGTCAGCTGGTTGCCGTTGATGGAGTAGGTGGCCACCTTCTCAAGCTTTTGCAGGTACTCCATCTCTTTGTTCATCTCATCGCCGATGCACATCATGCGAGTGGAGCCCATAGCCCCCAGCGTCAAGACACCGTCACCCTGCTTGGTGATACCGCCAAAATAGCGGTTGCAGCCGCCCTTGCCCGCCACCTTGCCATCGACAACTTGCAGGGTAAAGGTATCGCCGGTAGCGCCTTGCAGCTGCCAGCTGGATGCTTGCAGTTGAGCCATGCTGGAACCTGTTGCCATTGCGCAGCCTCCCAGTGCCAGCGCGGCCAGCAGAGTCAGTTTCTTGTTCATGGATTCACCTCTTAATGATTAGAGCCATCAATACGGCAGCCTGTTTATCATGGGTGGCGCCCATGCCAAAGGATTTTATTGTGATCTCGCTTCACTTTACTACCAGCTGGCATGTGCCATGCTTGTGCCATGCTTAAGTTCAGTTCCGGACCCAGGGAGGGGAAAAGAATGACCAAGGCGTTTCTCATCACACTGCTTGCATCCTGCGCCAGCATGGCCGTACAGGCCGCCGACTGGGCAGTGGTTCAGCCGCAATCCAACCCGTCTCTCTATGTCAAAAGTTACTCGGGTGTGCTGCTCAATGGCCATAGCCATCACAGCGACAGTTTTGATCTCTGGCTGGTCAATAGCGGCTATCAATATCCGGTGGTGGATGATGTGACCCTCTTTATGGAAGCGGGCCCGGCAGTGGCGGATCAGAATCGCACATCCGGTTTCAATATGAGTTCGGGGGTGCGCTACCAGCTCTCTCCGGCATTCAATATCGGCAGCCAGATCAAGCATCTCGATCTCAACAAGGCCAGCACCCTGCTGGAGCTCAACTCCAGCCTGCTGCTGACCCCCAGACTCTCCCTCACCGCCAACTACGGCGTCAGCGCCATCACCGCCGATCAGGCGCTGAGTCTGGGCGTAGGCTTTAACTTCTGATGATCACAGCAGCGGCGTGGCGCTCACCACCACGCCGTTGCGATCCGCATAGACGTAATCCCCTTCGTGGATGGTCACGCCGGCAAAGCTGACCACAGCCCCCAGCTCACCCAATCCTCGCTTCTCGGTCTTGACCGGACAGGCTGCCAGCGCCTTGACCCCGAGCGCCAGCGTGGCCAGTGTGCCGACATCCCGCGCCGCGCCGTGGATCAGGATCCCCTCCCACCCCTGCTCCACTGCCTTGACCGCCAGCTGATCGCCAAGCAACGCCCGGCGCAACGAGCCGCCGCCGTCGATCACCATCACTTTGCCGTGACCGGGGCGGGTCACCAGATCCCGCACCAGACTGTTGTCTTCATAACAGGAGAGCGTCACGGCGCGGCCATAAAAGAGGGGCTTGCCGCCAAAATCCTGAAACACCGGGTCAGCCACTTGCAGCAAGTCACCGTGTTGATCGCAGAGGTCGGGCAGGAGATCCAGCATGATTTGATTCCTTTCAGATACATGAAGGTGTTCATTCTTTCATCAGTCAAGGTTTCTGGCAATCCAGAAGGATTCAATATTGCCCAGACAAACTGCTGATTTATCAGTCAATACCGACACCAGCCAGAGCTGGCCATCCGCCACCCAGTAGAGGGCATTCTGGCCAAAACGCGCGGCCAGCTGACGGGCTTGCGGCAGGGAGAGCGCCACCGCCAGCGATGACTCCTGCCAGCGCTCATTGGGGTCAGATCCCCAAAACGGCCCCACCACGGGCACCTGCAAATCCACGGTCAGATGGCGCCACAATGCCCGCTCCCGCCGCCGATTGCGCCGTTCGCCGACCCACTGGCTGGCCGGGTTCCAGGCGGTAATGATGGCAAAGGCAGACCAATCAGGTGGCTCAAATGGCGCGATAAAGCAGATTTTCTTGTAGTTTTCCCACAAAATCATGTCAATCACATGTTACATTCCATTACATTTTATAGGGGCGAAAACCCGGTTAAGGCCAAGTATGATGCAGCTGTGCCAGGGTTTGACCTATATCAAAACAGAGTTAAAAAGTTGCTATCTGACGGCAAAGAGTGTTGTTATGCTCCTGTTAACTGATAAAATGCGGCAACTTTCGTAATGGACGACCTTTCCAGGCTCTGCTCGACCAGACTTGTCGGGAACCTATAAGTGGCACAGGGATACTTGCCGGTACTGATGCCTAATTCGCGATATTCCGACCTGACTCTCATACCCAGGATGACGTAATAAATTTTCAGGATCAGTCAGGAAATCGGTTTGTAACGCCAAAGAGTGTTAAATTTAAGATAATTAACTGATAAGAATCTGGGAATACTCATGCAAACACCACACATTCTGATCGTCGAAGACGAGCTGGTCACACGCAATACCCTGAAAAGCATTTTTGAAGCGGAAGGCTACATCGTGCTCGAAGCCAACAACGGCGACGAAATGCATCAAGCCCTCACTTCCCACACCATCAATCTGGTGATCATGGACATCAACCTGCCGGGCAAAAACGGCCTGCTGCTGGCCCGTGAACTGCGTGAGAACGACAACATCGCCCTGATGTTCCTGACCGGTCGTGACAACGAAGTGGACAAGATCCTGGGTCTGGAGATCGGCGCCGATGATTACATCACCAAGCCGTTCAACCCGCGCGAACTGACCATCCGTGCTCGCAACCTGCTGAGCCGCACCATGAACGTGGCTGCCGGTGGCGAAGAGAAGAAGCTGGTTGAGCGCTACCTGTTCAACGGCTGGGCGCTGGATATCAACAGCCGCGCACTGGTCAGCCCGACTGGTGACATGTTCAAGCTGCCGCGCTCCGAATTCCGCGCCATGCTGCACTTCTGCGAAAACCCGGGCCAGATCCAGACCCGTGCCGAGCTGCTGAAGAAAATGACCGGCCGTGAGCTCAAGCCCCACGACCGTACCGTCGATGTGACCATCCGTCGTATTCGCAAGCACTTCGAAAGCGTCAACGACACCCCGGAGATCATCGCCACCATCCACGGCGAAGGCTACCGTTTCTGTGGTGAGCTGGAGCAGGAATAAGCTCCAGCTACACTGCTGATCTGAAAAGGCGCCTCGGGCGCCTTTTCTGTCTCTGCGGTTTACCTTAATGCAGAGATAAGGAATAAACACTGTGATCGTTGCGTCACACGCTGAACAAGATGAAAAACAAAAAGCCCACTCGCAGGAGTGGGCTTTTTGTTTTGAAGCTGGAGCGGGCAGCGGGAATCGAACCCGCATCATCAGCTTGGAAGGCTGAGGTAATAGCCATTATACGATGCCCGCCTGGCATCTGAAATTTGGAGCGGGTGATGGGAATCGAACCCACGTATGCAGCTTGGGAAGCTACCGTTCTACCATTGAACTACACCCGCGTCAGGGCTCCTACTATATGCATTTTGCCGCCGAGCGCAATGGCGCCTTTGCCACTTTTTTCAATAAATCAATCTGTTCGGACAAGGATTGAACAGACGGTTGCTTTTTCAATCAAACATTTTCAACACAGATAATTTACAAGGTTGCCAAGGCCAAACGGCAAGGATAGTCTTGCGCCACTCGACGCGAGGATGGTGGTAATGGATAAAAAAACGCAAAAACGTCTCTATGGCTGGTTGCGCAAGCAATCGAGTCACGGTCGCCGCTGGATCACGATATCCATCGCTTTTGGCCTTGGCCAGGGCATTCTTATGGTGGCGCAAGCCTGGCTGCTGGCGACCCTGTTGCACGGCTTTATCATCGAAGGCTCAACCCCCGAGCAGTCCATCACGCTCTTTATTACCCTGCTGCTGGTCACCCTCGGCAAAGCAGCGCTGGCCTATGGCCGGGAAGTGGCCAGTTTCAAGGCGGGCAGCGCGGTGCGCCAGACCATCCGCCAGCTGGTGCTCACTCGTTTAAGCCGTCTCGGCCCCGCCTATATCCAGCGCCGCCCGGCCGGTAGCTGGGCCAGCCTGTTGCTGGAGCAGATTGAAAACATGCAGGATTTCTTCTCCCGCTATCTGCCGCAGATGGCCATCGCCGTCTTTATTCCGGTGGTCATTCTGGTGGCCGTGTTCCCGGTCAACTGGGCGGCGGGTCTGATCCTGCTGGGCACGGCGCCCCTCATCCCCATCTTTATGATCCTGGTGGGTGTGGGCGCCGCCGATGCCAACCGCCGCAATTTTCAGGCGCTGGCCCGTCTCTCCGGCCACTTCCTCGATCGCCTGAAGGGGCTGCGTACGCTGCAACTCTTTATGCGTACCCAGGCGGAAGGTGACGCCATTCGCGACGCCTCGGAAGATTTTCGTGAGCGCACCATGGAAGTGCTGCGCCTGGCGTTTTTGAGCACCGCCGTGCTGGAGTTCTTCGCCGCCATCTCGGTAGCGCTGGTTGCCGTCTACTTCGGCTTCTCTTATATCGACCATCTGAACTTTGGTAGCTATGGGGTCAAGGTCACCCTCTTTACCGGCCTGTTCGTGCTGTTTCTCGCCCCCGAGTTCTACGCCCCGCTGCGGGAACTGGGTGCCCACTACCACGCCAAGGCGCAGGCTATCGGCGCTGCCGAGCAGTTGCTGGAGTTCCTTGAAGCCGAGGTGAGCGAACCGGCCGCAGGCACCGCGCCGTTCCATGCCGACAGCCCGGTCAAGGTAGAAGCCAAAGGGCTTGAAGTGCTGAGCGCCGAAGGTAAGGTGCTGGTCGGCCCCATCGACTTCACTCTGGAAGCCGGTTCGCGCACTGCCCTCATCGGCGTCAGCGGTGCCGGCAAGAGCTCGCTGGTCAACGCCCTGCTCGGCTTTGCCCCCTATCGCGGTGAGCTCAAGGTCAACGGGCAGGAGCTCGCCACCCTCGACATGAGCCAGTGGCGCCTGCAGCTGGGTTGGCTCTCGCAAAACCCGCAGCTGTTCCACGCCTCCTTGCGCGATAACCTGCTGCTGGCCAAACCAACGGCCAGCGATGCAGAGCTGGAAGATGCCCTGAAACGGGCGCAGGCGTGGGAATTTGCCATGGAGAAGGGGCTCGACTATCCGGTCGGCGATCAGGCGGGCGGCCTCTCGGTCGGTCAGGCCCAGCGCCTCGCACTGGCGCGAACCCTGCTCAAATCAACCCAGCTGATGGTGCTTGATGAGCCGACCGCCAGTCTGGATCGCCACTCCGAGCGCGCCATCATGACCACCCTTGAGCAGGCGATGGCTGGCCAGACCCTGCTGATGATCACCCACCGCCTCGACCAGCTCACCAAGATGGACAAGATCCTGGTGCTGGCGCGCGGCCAACTGGTGGAGCAAGGCAGCTTCCAGCAACTTAGTTCTGGGCAGGGGCCTTTTGCCCGCCTGCTCTCCCAACGTTCCGGAGGTTCTCTCGATGAGTGATCTGTTGCCGTTTCTGCGCCTCTATCGCCAACACTGGCTCAGCCTCACCATTGGTTTGCTGCTGGCGCTGGTGACCCTGGCCGCCGGCATGGGACTGCTCTCCCTCTCCGGCTGGTTCCTCTCCGCCGCAGCCGTGGCGGGGATGACCGTTGCGACGACCCATGCCTTTAACTACATGACCCCCGCGGGCGGGGTGCGCTTCTTCTCCATCGTCCGCACCGCCGGTCGCTGGGGGGAGCGGGTAGTGAGTCACGATGCCACCTTCCGGGTGCTGACCCGACTGCGGGTCTGGTTCTGGCAGAAACTCTCGCCGCTCTCCACCGGTACCCTGGCCGGTTTTCGCCAAGCGGATCTGCTCAACCGACTGGTGGCCGACATCGATGCGATGGACCACGTCTACCTGCGGCTGATCACCCCCATAGGCGCGGCCCTGCTCAGCACCGCCGGACTGGTCTTCTTCCTGTCGTTTTTCGACAGCCGCCTCGCCCTTACCCTGGGTGGTATTCTGCTGTTTGGCATGATCGCCCTGCCGCTGGTGTTCTACTTCCTCGGCCGTCGCCCCGGTCAGGCGCTGATTGCCGAAAAGTCGACCCTGCGTACCCGGATGGTGGACTATCTGGATGGCCAGGCCGAACTGCAGATGTTTGCCGCCGCCCCCAAGGCACTGGTTGAGCTGCAACAGGCCGAACAGGCGCTGCTCACCGCCCAGGCCCGCATGGCCAAGGTGAGCGGGCTGGCCAACTTCTCGGTGCAACTGCTGAGCGGCTGGACCCTGACCCTGATGCTCTGGCTGGCCGGTCATGGGGTGGCGGGTGCTGCGCCCGACCCCATTACCGCACTGATGGTCTTTGCCACTCTGGCAAGCTTTGAGGCACTGATGCCGCTGGCGGGTGCTTTCCAGCACCTCTCCACCAGCCTCACCTCGGCCTGTCGTTTGAACGAGATCCTGCAAGAGGCAAAAGCCCCCGTGTGGGGCGACGAGCAGACCCACGCCACCGCTGGCGCCCTGCAGATCAATGACCTCTATTTTGGCTACCCCGGCAACCCCCAGCCGGTGCTGCGTGGCTGCACCCTGCAACTGCACGCCGGTGAGAAGCTGGCGCTGCTGGGCCAGACCGGCTGCGGCAAATCGACCCTGATGGGGCTGCTGACCCGGGAGTGGAGCCCGCAAGCAGGCAAGATCCTGCTCGATGGCAAGCCGCTCACCGACTACAGCGAAGGGGCGCTACGCGCCTCCATCTCGGTAGTGAGCCAGCGGGTGCATCTGTTTGCCGCGACTCTGCGCGATAACCTCAAGCTGGCCGCTCCGACCGCCACTGACACGCAGCTGATTGCGGTGCTGACCCAGGTCGGACTGGCCAATCTGCTGGAAGATGAGGCGGGCCTCGACGCCTGGCTCGGTGACGGCGGCCGCCCCCTCTCCGGTGGTGAGCGTCGCCGTATCGGCATCGCCCGCGCCCTGCTGCACGATGCGCCGCTCTGGCTGCTGGACGAACCGACCGAAGGGCTCGACAGCCAGACCGAGCGGGAGATCATGGATCTGCTGTTCCGGCTCGGGGCAGATCGCACCTTGCTGCTCATCTCCCACCGCCTGCTGGGGATGGAGCAGATGGACCGGATTGCCCTGATGGAAGAGGGACAGATCCGCCTCTGCGCGCCTCACGATGAGCTGCTGGCGGATGATTACTACCGCAGCCTTTACCAACGGCTGGCTCCTGTTTGATATCAGGCTGATGGGGGTCACACCCTGACACCCGGGCGCAAAACGGGGCTGGTCGCCGCAGGCGGCTGGCCCCTATAATGTCCCCTTCATTATTCAACAAGATGCCGACATGGAGCGCCTGCGCATTTCTACTGTCCTCATCACCGACACAAGATACGAGACGATGAAACGCCTGATCCTGATGATGCCCCTGATTGCCTCCGGCTGTGCCAACTACGCCTTCAACAGCAATCTGGATAAAGAGAACTTCGACGAATATTTCAAACCCGGTAGCGTGCGCATCTACGAACAGGATGAGCTGGCTGACCTCAACTACCTCTACCTCGGCACCATCGAGGGTGAATCCTGCCAGGCCGATGCCAACCAGCCGGTGCCCAACGCCGGTGATGCACGCACCCTGGCCCGCCGCCGCGCCGCCGACATGGGTGGCAATGGCGTCACCATCGACAAGTGTGCCGAATTCAGCGACACCCCGGGCTGCCTGAAACAGGTGATCTGCTACGGGCAGGCGCTGAAAGTGGCCGAAGAGAAGTAAGCCGCAGCCATGGCCCTCGCCATCGTTCGCCTTGGCAGCCCGCGCCTGCCCGATGAGGGGCTGCGCATCGGTACGGTGCGCCGCCCGCCCCGCGGCGTCCCCAAAAGCGAATTTGCCAGCCAGCATTGGTACGATGTCTGGTTCCCCAACCTTGCGCCAAGCAGCGAGACCATGAAGCTGGGTCAGGCCGCCGAGACACCCGCCCAGTGGGCGGCGTTTGGCAAGCAGTACAAGGCCGAGATGGCGCAACCTGCTGCAAGGCACGATCTGGCACTGCTGGCCGCCCTCTCCCACACCACCAATCTGTCGGTGGGCTGCTACTGTGAGCAGGAGTCCCGCTGCCATCGCGCCATGTTGCGCGAATTGCTGGTAGCCGCTGGCGCCGCTATTCGCTAGCGAGACGGCGGTGCGATGGGAAATCGCGTCAGCCGGTATTTGGCAGCCATCAGGTATGAATAGACAGAGAGGGCATCCCGCGGGATGCCCTCTCTCGTTGTGTTCTCACCTGCCACGCCACACTCGGCAGCAACACTATGATCCCGCCACTCTTTCCTATTGCAGGCTGGGTTCCAGCAACTGCTGACGCAGCGAGGCCTCCCGGGTCTGAGTCATGGCATCCGCCGCCACTGCGGCGATGGGTTCGATGGCCAGCCAGTGGGCAAGGTCGGCGGCGGTCTCCTCCAGCGGCCGAAAGTTCAACCCCTTCACGATGGCCGCCTCGGCGCTGACCGAGCCATAACCGGCAAACTCCGCCTGCACGCAGGGCAGCAGGGTGGGATAGCTCTGCCAGGGCTCGATACCGGCCGCCATCAGGGTCGGCCAGGGCAGCCACTCGGGCTGGATGGGGCTGGCTGGCAGCAAGCGGGCACTCAGCCGCTCCAGCCAGTCGTTCAGGGTAATGCCGGGTTTGAGCAGGTTGAAGATGCCAGACAACTGCTGCTCGGCGGCCCGCAGCACAAACTCGGCGCAGTCGCGCACATCGAGATACTGCAAGCGATCCTCGCCACTGCCCGGCAGCAACCAGGGCCCGCCCTGCTGCACCCGCTTAATCCACCAGGCCATGCGTCCAGTGGGATCATGGGGGCCGCACAGCACGCCCGGGCGCAGGATGCAGAGCCGCTCGCCCCAGCGGGCACGATACTCGGCCTCGCACAATACCTTGAGCGGTCCATAGTCAGTGGGCATTTCGTCTGCACGGATAGGGTGCAGCGGCGCCGACTCATCCATTCCGGGCAAAGAGAAATCACGATAGACGCTGATGGTGGAGATAAAGATCAGCCGATCGCAGCGCCCGAGCAAGGCTGCCGAGAGGCCCGCCGCCTGCTCGGGGCGATAGCAGCAGGTGTCGATGGCGAGATCCCACTGCAACCCGGCCCCTTGCAGGGCGCTCAGGCTCTTGTCCCTGTCGCCGGTGAGCTGCACCAGATCGCGCCAGTCCGGATGCTGGTGCAGGCCGCGGTTGAACAGGGTCACTTCATGGCCCCAATCCAGCGCCAGCGCGGTGAGGTGGCGCCCCAAAAAACCGGTGCCACCGATAATCAGCAGTTTCATCCCTCTCCCTCCCTTCGGCGCATGTGCGCACATTTCATCCTGATGCGCCCGTTGCCACCACCCTACGCAACTTGGCGCGCGGGCACAGCCCCCGACTGGCCGGGATGGGACAGGGATCACGGCAGCGCTGCAGAAATGGGCGTAGTGAGGCCAAGCCTGCGTTTTGGGGCCGTCTGTGCTAAATTGCCGGGGTTTTCAGTCAGGATCCGCCATGAAGTTCGAAATCGACACCCTCGGGATCATCCGCTCTCCCTACAAGGAGAAGTTCGCCATCCCCCGCCAGCCCGGACTGGTCAAATCGGCTCGCGCCCGCCTCGAGCTGCTCCCCCCTTACGATCAGCCAGATGTGCTGCGCGGCATCGAGCAGTTCTCCCATCTGTGGCTCAGCTTCGTGTTTCACCAGACCATGGCGCAGGGCTGGCACCCGACGGTGCGCCCGCCGCGCCTTGGCGGCAACGAGCGGGTCGGCGTCTTTGCCACTCGCTCCACCTTCCGCCCCAATCCGCTTGGGCTCTCTGTGGTCGAGCTGCACGGTATCGGCCGTGAGCGGGGCAAGCTGTGGCTGGAGCTGGGGGCGGTGGATCTGCTCGATGGCACCCCCATCGTCGATATCAAACCCTATATCCCCTATGCCGACAGCCTGCCGGATGCCCGTGGCGGCTTTGCCCCCGACGCTCCCACCTCGCCGCTGACGGTGAGCTTTAGTGCCGATGCCGAGCAGCAGCTGCAACCCTGGCTCAAGGCCCATCCCGAGCTGCGCCAGCTGGTGAGCGAAGTGCTGGCGCAAGATCCGCGCCCCGCCTACAAGAAGGGCAAGCCGGATGAGAAGGAGTACGGGGTACGGCTGTTTGACTGCAATGTCCGTTTTCGCATCAATGAACCGGATTGCGTGGTGCTGGCCATCGAGCCCGCCTGATCCTGGGCGTTAAGGCGTCATTGGCCCCCCTGACGCAATTTCATGCCGCCTATTTCACGCCGTCTTCACGTCACAAGGGGCTTAATGAGCCTGTAAATTGTGTGGCATTGATCAGACTATCCACCCGGTTGCCAGTGATACCATGCAGACAGTAGAGGGAATTTTCTCTCCGACTGCCGCCCGTTTCAGGCTGCTGGCCACTGGCAAGTCGTGGCGGCACGGCAGTTACCGCCAAGGGATCCGGCCTCGCTTCGATATGCTGTTCAGCGGGAATGCCACACGGATGTGACAACCAATCTGAAGGAACAAACCTATGCTGATGAACAGTGAACAACGTTACGGCACCCTGAATATCGGGCTGCACTGGCTGACCCTGTGGGCCATGATCGCCGTCTACGCCCTGATCGAATTTCGCGATATTTTCCCCAAAGGCGACCCGGGCCGGGATCTGATGAAGGAGTGGCACTTTATGCTGGGGCTGCTCATCTTCGCTCTGGTATTTGTCAGACTGGCGCTGCGCTGGATGAGCCCGACACCCCGCATCGTGCCCGAGCTTTCCCCGGTCATGCACAAGCTGGCAAAACTGGCACACCTCGCCCTCTACGGCTTTTTGATGCTCACCCCGCTGTTTGGCTGGCTGCTACTGAGCGCCGCGGGCAAGCCCATCCCCTTCTTCGGGCTTGAGCTGCCTGCCCTGATCTCTCCCAGTCCCGACCTCAAGGGTCTGATCAAGGAGGTGCACGAGACCCTGGGTAATATCGGTTACGCGCTGATCGGCCTGCACACGGTGGCCGCCCTCTATCACCACCATATTCTCAAAGACAACACCCTCACCAATATGCTGCCGCCGCGCCGCAGCTAACGGGTGACAGGGAAACAGAGAGGGGGCCATCGTGGCCCCCTCTCTGTTTCCCTGAACAACCGTCAACTGCACGGCTGGCAAACGGCATCACGCCTGCTTGGCCAGCTCCTCGGTCGCCTTGCCTTTCGGCTCGTGCGGCAGCTTCTTCACATTGTTCTTGTTCTCTGGCTGCTTGTTCTCGGGCGATCGGTTTTCAGACAAGGCTTGCAACACGGGATCGGCCTTGCCGGCCACGGTGGGCTGGGACTGACCGACAAAGTTGCCGCCCTTGCAGATGGAGAGGCTGCCCCCCTTGAAGATCCCCTGCATCTTGCCACTCTCCAGGATCTCCACCTCGGCGGAGGTACAGGTGCCTTCAAGCAGACCATTGATGATCACGTGGGGCGCACTCACATCACCCTCGACAGTGCCGCCCTGCATGATACGCAGCACACCGCCACTGAGCTGGATGGTGCCATTGACGTGACCGCGCACCTCCAGATCCCCCTCGACCTGCAACTCGCCCTTGAAGCGGGCACCGGCAGCAATGACCGTTGCCCCGGCTGACACACTGGCCGCCCCATCACGTTTTTTTCCAAACATCCCGACTCTCTCCATCAACCAGACAAGCAGAACCAGCGGCATCGGCGCCACTGGCCACAGAAAACAGGGTGACCCCAGCACATAGAGCAGCAGAGCTGCTCCCCAGCAGAGCCAGACAATATAGAGGAAGTCGCTGCGCTTCCGACCCTTCAGCCGCGCCAGCCACATTCCGGCTACCTTTCTCATTTCGTCAAACCTTTCGCAGCATGGCGATCAGCATTGAACTGACCAAAGCGCCATCGACAACAACGGACAATGGATAAACGACCAGTTGCCGCAAACTCTGAAGCCCCCTGATTCAGTCCCGATACAGGAGTGGCAAGATAGGATTCGAATTGACTCGAAGCGACATTCACTTTCTAATTGACAGCCTGGATCCCTATGACCGTTCACATCATGAAAATTCTGTTGGTCGAAGACGACAAGCTGCTCAATCACCACCTCTCCTCCCTGCTGACCGAAGCCGACAATCAGGTCTACAGCACCGACAAGGCCGAGATTGCTCTGCACTATGCCGTTGACTACCCCATTGATGTGGCGATCATCGACCTCGGTCTGCCCGATATGGATGGCCTGCAACTGATCCGGCGACTGCGTGAACGGCAGATCCCCTTCCCCATCATTGTGCTGACCGCCCGTGGCAACTGGCAGGACAAGGTCGAAGGACTGGAAGCCGGTGCTGATGACTATCTGGTCAAACCGTTCCAGAAAGATGAGCTGCTGGCCCGCCTCAATGCGCTGGTGCGCCGCAGTGCCGGTTTTATCTCGCCCAAGGTGAAGGCCGGTGATTACGAGCTGGATCTCTCCCGCAAGGAGCTGACCATCGCCGGTGAAGTGGCGGTGCTCACCAGCTTTGAATACCTCATTCTGGAGTACCTGATGCGCAACGCCCGTCAGGTGGTCTCCAAGCAACAACTGCTCGACCAGCTCTACGGCGACGGCGAAGGGGACCCCAACACCATCGAGGTGATGGTGAGCCGCCTGCGCAAGAAGCTGGATCCGGAAGGGACGATTCAACCCATCTCCACCATCCGGCGCCAGGGCTACATCTTCAACCTGTCGTGTAACTGATGCAGTTTCATCTGCCACGCCCCATCAAGATGATCCGCAGCTCCCTGCACATCAAACTGCTGCTCAGCTCGCTGCTGGTCATCGCGCTGATCATGGGGTTTGCCGTCTACGCCCTCTACCTCGGCCATATCGAGGAGCAGAGCCAGAAGGCCAGTGCCCGGATGCAGGAGAACCTGGCCAAGCTCTTCTCCTCCACCGAGCCGGACGACAAGGGCCCCACCGTCGAACTGGGGCGGATGTCCCGCGATGCCAGTGACAGCAACCTCGACACCCTGATCTGCCGCGCCGATGGCGAGCTGGTCTGGTCGAGCCTCCATATGCCGGAGGTGATCAAGGCCAAACATACCATTTGCCGCGATCTGATGAAGTATCTGGGGGGGATGGATCTCGACTACTTCTTCAAGAAACACACCATCAAGAACGGCGAGAGCTACTACGTCTACAGCCTGCGTTTTATCCGCAATCCCGGCAGTGGCACCACCGCCTACTACGTAGTGATGATCGACTCGGCCAAACGCTATCACGAAGAGTCGCGCACCTACCTCTACCAAACCGCCCGTCAGGCGCTGCTCGCCTACCTGCTACTGGCCGGACTGCTGCTGCTCACCACCTTCTGGAGCCTCAGCTCCCTGCGCACCATCGCCCGCCAGATCGACGATATCCGGGCTGGCAAGCGCGATGCGCTGTCAAACGAATTCGAACGGGAACTGGCCCCGCTGACCGACTCGGTCAACCAGCTGCTGGAGAACGAACGCCAGCAGACCCAGCGCTACCAGCACGCCCTCAACGATCTCGCGCACAGCCTGAAAACCCGGCTGGCGCTGATCCAGATCACCACCCGCGAAGTGCAACTGGGGCGGGAGATCCACGACAACATCAACGAACAGATCCTCACCATGGATCAGATGATCCAGTACCAGCTCAGACGCGCCGTTACCGGCCGCCAGCGCCTTGCCAGCAAAGGCACCGAGCCGGTGCCGCTGATTGAAAAACTGCTGGCCAGCCTGACCAAGGTTTATCGCCACAAGAAGCTGCAAACCCATTTCAAGTTCGATGATGACGCCCTCTTTCACGGCGAACAGGGCGACCTGATGGAGCTGATGGGCAACCTGCTCGACAACGCCTGCAAGTTTGCCATCAGCGAAGTGAAGGTGACGGTACGCCGCCATCTCGAGCGGCTGCGCATTGAAGTGGAAGATGATGGCCCGGGTATCGATCCGGCCAAATCGGAGCAGATCTTCCAGCGTGGCGTGCGCGCCGACAGCTCGCCGGGTCAGGGCATCGGACTGGCGGTGGTGACCGAGATCGTCCACAGCTATGGCGGCCAGATCCGGGTCGATGAATCCCCCCTCGGCGGCGCCCGCTTTACCCTGGACTTGCCCTGATCGGCATTGCCCAGTGCAGCCTCGCCAGTGATGGCCCTATCACAAGGCCCCCGACCTCGGGGGCCTTGTCGTTTCTGCCACCCAAGTTGTTTTAATTTATTGATCCGGCACTGATTATCGCCCCCCAGCCCTTCCACCACCGGCTTCAATCGGTATCATGGTAGTGCGGCATAAAACCGCTTCCGGAGCCACACCATGAGCATTCGCTGTCAGAAGGGTGTTATCCGCAGAACATGGGTTAAAAGCAGCAAGTCAGGGGCTGTAACTTGAGTGCGGTAGCGAACACTTTATTTATATATACAAAACACCCGGTTGATACATTTTGTGTTTTGGGGGGTATTCAATGAGAGCGCCTTTTCAAGTTTTAATTATTCCATATAAACATGAAGGTGTTGAAACTCGTTTTCTACTCGGACGCAGGAACGACAATGATGTGTGGCAAGCTATTTCTGGTGGCGGTGAGGAACGGGAGTCTTTACTCGAATCAACCAAACGAGAATTACTCGAAGAAACATCTTTAGTTGGGACAAATTGGCAGCAGTTGGATTCGATGTGCATGCTACCAAAGGTCTACTACACCGGCCATGAACATTGGATAAACCATCGTTATGTAATCCCTGAGTATTCATTCTCCGTACAAGTGACTGGCGATCCTAAGTTATCACCTGAACATTCCGAGTTTCGTTGGTGTGGGGCTCTTGAGGCAAGCAATCTTCTTGATTATGACTCAAACAAAATAGCGTTATGGGAGTTATGTGAGCGACTTGAGATACATCTTGGCTAGTTTCATAAAAATGGTTAAAGAGGATGTTTCAAAGCGTCGATTTTACAGCTCGCCGCACCAAAGTGGTTATGGCTATTTGCAATAGTCCAACACAAACCAAGTAGTTCGATATCAATCTCACGATAATTATATTTAAGGATGATTTATGAGCAGAGTGATATTAAAGGGATTTATTATCGTGTCCTCCAACGATTTGACTGCGGTCAAGGATGAACTTGATAACCACATCCAGCTAACCCGCGCAGAAACCGGCTGTCTGATCTTTAAGGTGACTCACGATCCTCTCAATCCCTGCCGCTTCGATGTCTACGAAGAGTTTGTTGATGAGGCGGCTTTTCAAGCGCATCAGGCCAGAGTCAAATCCTCCCGCTGGGGAGAAATAACCGTCAATGTCGAGCGTAATTATACCGTGACATGTCTGGGTACATAATAGTATTCTCCTATCCTAAACAGCACTACAACATAAGTAATCAATAAGAATTAAATTATTTCCAACTTTATTTAGCCAAGGAAAACATCATGCCAGCACACGAAATAATTGAAGACGCTTTATTAAAGATTTTCGCCGGGATCCAACAGTTAAAAGAAGCGCTACCTACTAAGGAGTTTACGATTGATGGTAGATTGGTTGGTGATATTGGTGAGGCGATAGTACAACGAGACTATCAGATAAAACTATATGATGGTTTAGCCAAGGATTATGATGGTGAAACACCTTGCGGAAAAAGAGTGCAAATAAAGGCCACATTTAAAGACTCACTGACTTTCAAGAAAGAGTCAGATTACTACATAGGCATAAAAATATTCGAAAATGGGAAATATGAAGAGATTTTTAATGGTCCCGGAAAAATAATCGCGGAACATTACAAAAATCGTAAAGGTATCGGCGAAGAGCTTCTCTCTTTTCCCAACAAACAGCTAAAAGAACTTTCGAGTAGCGTTAGCAATAACGAGCGTATTGCTAAAAAATATCAGTGATTAAGGCCACTATGATCCGCCCATTATTAACAACCGATCTGGATGCCGCCGTCGAGCTCTGGTATCAGGCATCGCTGCAAGCCCACGACTTTATTCCCGCCGCTTTTTGGCAAGAGCAACAGGCGGCAATGAGGGATATTTACCTGCCCGCCAGCAAGAGCTGGGTCTATGAGGAGGATGGTCAACTGCTGGGCTTTATCTCCTGGTATCAGGGGTCTGTCACCGCGCTGTTTATCTCCCCTGACTATCAGTCACACGGGCTGGGTCGACGACTGCTCGAACACCTCAAGGCACACTATGACCGGCTCGAGTTGACGGTCTACGCCGAAAATGAGCGGGCGCGGCGCTTCTATTGCCGCAACGGTTTCAAAGAGGGTGAACAGCAGTTGTGCGAGCATAGCGGCCGCCCCGAGCTGGTGATGCATTGGCAACGGGGATAAGCGGGGCGTCCATAGCGATGGCGAGCACGCCTTGCCTGTTTTTTGGCTGCCTTGAATGCCATGGCGGCATTCTCTACAATGACCCACTTTTTATTCATTTCGGGTTATATCGATGAGCGATACCAGCACCAAACCGGCTCTGCCGGATCACCTCTCCTGCAATCCCCGCAGCCCTCACTATGTGGCCGCCTGCTTCGAGCACCCGATCGGTATTCGCCTGAACGGCAAAGAGCGCACCGATGTCGAGGAGTACTGCATCAGCGAAGGTTGGGTGAAGATCCCCTCCCCCAAGGCGCTGGATCGCCGTGGTCAGCCCATCCTGATCAAGCTCAAGGGCACCGTTGAAGCCTTCTACAGCTAAACAGCGCGCTGCAGTTTGATAAACAACAAGGCCACCCTCGCGGTGGCCTCGTTGTTTCCGGCATGGGAGCTGGCATCTGCGCTCGCAGAGCGGCAAGCACCAGCCCGCATCTCTCGCAGGGCGGCTTATACCCCCAACCGATCGCGCAGGGTATACCAGGCAGCGCCCGCGGCGGTGAAGGGGATACGGAACAGCCGGCCGCCCGGGAAGGGGTAGTGCGGCAGTTTGGCGAATGCATCGAAGCGCTCCGCCTGACCGCTCAGCACTTCGGAGAGCAGCTTGCCCGCCAGATGGGTGCAGGTGACGCCGTGACCGCTGTAGCCCTGCATGTAGTAGATGTTGGGGCCGATACGACCAAATTGCGGCAGCCGCGACAGGGTGAGCAGGAAGTTGCCGGTCCAGGTGTACTCCACCTTGACCCCCGCCAGTTGCGGGAAAGTTTTCAGCATCTTGGGGATGATCAGCCGCTCGATATCCGCAGGATCCCGCGCGCCATAGACCACGCCACCGCCATAGAGAAGCCGGTGATCGCCGGAGGTGCGGTAGTAATCGAGCAGGTAGTTGCAATCCTCCAGGCAGTAATTTTGTGGCAACAGCGAGCGAGCCCGCTCCTCCCCCAGCACTTCGGTGGCGATCACCTGGGTGCCGCAGGGCATGCTCTTGCCCGCCAGCTCGGGCACCAGATTACCGAGGTAGGCGTTGCCCGCCACCACCACAAAGCGTGCCTTCACCGCCCCCTTGGCGGTCTTGACCAGTGCCGGCTGCCCCGGGGTGATGCTGGTGACGGCGGATTGTTCGAAGATCTGCCCCCCCTGCATGCGGATCGCTTCGGCCTCCCCCAACGCCAGATTGAGCGGGTGGATATGGCCGCCGCTCTTGTCGAGCAGAGCGCCGACGTAGCGATCGCTCGCCACCACCTCGCGCACCCCCTTGGCATCGAGCAGCTCCAGCTGGTCGTTGCCCCACTTCTGCCAGCGGGCGTATTGGGATTTGAGCTCGTGCAGCTGCTTCTCGGTCTCGGCGGCAAAGACCCCCCCCTGCTGCAGATCGCACTGGATGTTGTAGCGCTTGATCCGCTCGCGGATGATCTGGCCCCCCTCAAACAGCATGGAACCGAGCAGCCTGGCCTGATCCGGCGGGCAGTTCGCTTCTATGGTGTCGATGTCGCGGCTGTAGGAGTTGACGATCTGGCCGCCGTTGCGGCCGCTGGCACCAAAGCCGACCCGGGCCGCCTCCAGCACCACCACCTTGTAGCCCTTCTCCACCAGATGCAGGGCGCTGGAGAGGCCGGTATAGCCCGCCCCGATGACGCAGACATCGCACTCCAGCTGCTCGGTCAATGTCGGGTAGGGCGCGTGTTTATTGGCGCTGGCTGCGTAGTAACTGTTTACATGTTCGGTCATGATCCCTGTTTCCTTACCGGTTCGGTTGCCAAACTACTGCCTAGATTAAAAACTGGCCGGGGTGTGGGCGCTGACGATGCGACAGGTCTGCCCCGACGGATTGTTGAAGCTGTGGGGCTCGCCGGTGTCGATCACATAGCTGTCGCCCGCCTCCAGCGGATAACTCTGGCCCGCCACCGTCAGGACCACAGATCCCTCCAGCACGGTGCCAACCTCCTCCCCCTGATGGGTCACCTGACCGCCGGTGTCGGTGCCGGGGGGATAGGTTTCCAGCATAAAGCCGAGCTGGCGGCGGTTGTTGCCGTTGTGCACCAGCTTGAGAGATACCCCCTGACTGCCCAGCTCGATCAGCTGATCAGCCTTGATCACCACCTCCGGGGTGCGGCTCTCCTCCTCGGCGAAGAAGCGCGACAGCGGCAAGCCATAGACGGTGAGCAGCTTTTGCAGGGAGGCAACCGACGGGCTCACCTTGTCCTGCTCGATCATGCAGATGGCGCCGTGGGTCAGGCCGCTCAGTTCGGCCGCCCGCCGCTGGGAGAGCCCCAGCTGATGGCGCACCGCCGCCAATCGTTCCCCCATGGTGTGCGCCCCTGCGTCTGCCGCACCCAGCCCACGGGCCACGCTCTCCCTGCTCTGTGGCCCGCTCATGGCAAGCCCCCTCTTGCTGCGCTATCTCTGCATCCTTGCATCATCAGCCTCCCTGCTCGCGCGTGATCGCATAGGGTCACGCGTGGCCTGTTTACCCTACTGGTTAAAATAGCCGACCAGCTTTCCCTTGCCGTTCACTATGTTACACAGCGCAACCGTTCATTATTTTGCACACCTGATTTACCATCTCCCGGTCGCTTGCCCACTTGCAGCCAGCAAGCGAACGGGGAAAAACGCGCTACACAGCCCATTTTCTAGCATGACGCCCCCCAGCAATTCAAATATATTTAACACTTGAAAAACATTTCAGCTCAAATTATGGTCTTCCTGTGCTTATTATTTTATACGGCAGCGGCGCAGGAAGGGTCGGCTTACTCCGGCAACCAGCTGCTCTGACCCACACTCGAGGCTTCTCATGTCAGGAACAACATCTCACTCCAGCTTGATCACATCCCGCGCCTATATAGATGGACAGTGGTGCCATGCCGCCAGCGGCCGCACCTTCGAGGTCACCAACCCCGCCAGCGGCGCCGTCATTACCCAGGTGCCCGACATGGATGCCGAGGATACCCGCCGCGCCATCGCCGCCGCCCACGCAGCGCAACCCGCCTGGGCCGCGCTGACCGCCAAGGAGCGCAGCAACAAGCTCTACGCCTGGTTTGCCGCCATCACCGCCCACAGCGACGAGCTGGCCCGCATCATGACCTGCGAGCAGGGCAAACCGCTGGCGGAAGCCAAGGGCGAGGTGGCCTACGGCGCCAGCTTTATCCAGTGGTTCGCCGAGGAGGGCAAGCGTGCCTATGGCCGCACCATCCCGGGCTTTAGCGGCGATCGCCGGTTGGCTACCATCAAGCAGCCGGTCGGGGTCGTCGCCGCCATCACCCCGTGGAACTTCCCGATTGCCATGATCACCCGCAAGGCGGGTCCGGCGCTGGCCGCTGGTTGCACCATCGTTATCAAGCCCGCCGCCGAGACCCCGCTCTGTGCACTGGCGCTGGCGCTGCTTGCCGAGCAGGCGGGTATCCCCGCCGGGGTCATCAATATCGTCACCAGCCATCAGGCGAGCGCAGTGGGCAACGAGCTGTGCAGCAATCCGGTGGTGCGCAAGCTCTCCTTCACCGGCTCCACCCGCATCGGCAAGCTGCTGATGCGCCAGTGCGCCGATACCATGAAGAAGCTGTCGCTGGAGCTGGGTGGCAACGCCCCCTTTATCGTCTTTGACGACGCCGACCTCGATGCCGCGGTGGCCGGGGCGCTCGCCTCCAAATACCGCAACGCCGGGCAGACCTGCGTCTGCGCCAACCGCATTCTGGTGCAGGCCAGCGTCTACGACGCCTTCGCCGAGAAGCTGACCGCCGCCGTCAAGGCCTTCAAGGTGGGGGATGGCATGGCGGAGGGCACCCAGATTGGCCCACTGATCAACCCCGCCGCCGCCAGCAAGGTGGCCGAACTGGTGCAGCAATCGGTCGCCGCCGGTGCCGAACTGCTGCTGGGGGGCGAAGCCCACCCCGCTGGCCCCCTCTTCTACCGCCCCACCATTCTGGGCAAGGTGGCTAAAACCAACCCCATCCTGCAGGAGGAGATCTTCGGCCCGGTCGCGCCGCTGGTGTGCTTCGAGAGCGAAGCCGAGGCCATCGCCATCGCCAACGACACCCCCTACGGGCTCGCTGCCTACTTCTATGGCCGTGACATCGCCCGGGTGTGGCGGGTGGCCGAGCAGCTGGAATACGGCATGGTCGGCATCAACGAAGGGATCATCTCAACCGAATTGGCCCCCTTTGGCGGCATCAAGGAGTCGGGTCTGGGCCGCGAAGGAGCCGCCGAGGGGCTGGAGGAGTATCTGGAGACCAAATACCTCTGCTTTGGCGCCATTCGCTAGGGCAGCAGGGCCAAGACATCCCATTCACAGATGTCTTGGCCGCCCAATCCATCGCTTTGATAGATAGATGCAGCAGCTCATCCTAGGCGGCAGGGGGCTAAATGTGGCCCACTGTTCACCGCAAGAGGGCTGCTGCAGAGCAAACCACAGGCTGCCGATCTGCACCGATCGGCGGCAATGGGCGACAGATCGCCCGCCACATTTTCAGGGAATATCGGGGCTGCGGCCCCTCAGGGAGGAAAGATGAGTCAGTCAGAATCAAACAAGGCGTGGCAAGCGCGCCGCGAAGCGGCCGTGGTCAACGGCGTCGGCACCCTGCTGCCGGTCTTTATCGACCGGGCGCAAAACGCCGAGCTGTGGGATGTGGAGGGCAACCGCTACATCGACTTTGCCTCCGGCATCGCCGTGCTCAACACCGGCCACAACCACCCCAAAGTGGTGGCGGCGGTGCGCGAACAGCTGGAAAAATTCAGCCACACCTGCTTTCAGGTCACCCCTTACCCCGGCTATATCGAGCTGGCAGAAAAGCTCAACGCCCTGGTGCCCGGCCCTACGCCGAAGCGCACCCTGTTTCTCTCCACTGGCGCCGAGGCGGTAGAGAACGCCATCAAGATTGCCCGCGCCCACACCGGCCGCAGCGGCACCATCGCCTTCAAGGGGGGCTTTCACGGCCGCACCATGATGGGCATGGCGCTCACCGGCAAGGTGGTGCCCTATAAGACCGGCTTTGGCCCCTTCCCCGGCGAGGTCTACCACATCCCCTTCCCCGCCGATTATCTCGGGGTGAGTGAAGAGGATGCCCTGCACGCCCTCGACCTCTGCTTCAGCGCCGATATCGAGCCATCCCGCGTGGCCGCCATCATCATCGAGCCGGTGCAGGGTGAAGGGGGCTTCTATCCCGCCTCCCCGAGCTTTATGCAGAAGCTGCGCAGCGTCTGCGACCAGCACGGCATTCTGCTGATTTGCGACGAGATCCAGAGCGGTTTCTGCCGCACCGGCAAGACCTTCGCCACCGAGTATTCGGGGGTTGAACCCGACATCATGACCCTGGCCAAGAGTCTGGCGGGGGGTTTCCCGCTGTCTGCCGTGGTGGGCAAGGCAGAGATCATGAACTCGGCCAAGCCGGGTGGTCTGGGTGGCACCTATGCGGGATCCCCCATCGCCTGCGCCGCGGCACTGGCGGTATTGCAGGTGATCGATGAGGAAAAACTCAACCAGAAAGCGCTGGATCAGGGCGAGCAGATCAAGGCGGGGCTGGAACGCATAGCCGAGCGTTTTGACTGCATAGGTCAAATTCGCGGCCCCGGTGCCATGGTGGCCATGGAGCTGGTGAAACAGCGCGATGCCAGCCAGCCCGATCCCGACCTCACCAAACGACTGGTGGCCGAGGCGGGCAAGCGCGGTCTGGTCCTGCTCTCATGCGGGGTGCGCGCAAATGTCATCCGTTTTCTCGCCCCCCTGACTGCCCCTGCGGCAGTGATTGACGAGGGGCTGCAACTCCTTGAAAAATCACTGGAGGCCGTGCTGGCCTGACCAGCAGGAAAGTGACCGCTCACCTGTGCAAATAAATGCAATTTTGCCCCCTTTTTTTCTTGTCAAGGGGGCCCTGCAAATGCACAATGCGCCGCCACTGAAAGAACCGATGTAAAACAATGGCATCGGTTCTTTTTTAACCAGTGAACAAACCCATAAACGAGGCCGGATCACCCCCGGAAAAGATAGCGAGATTGGCAGCAATCTCCCGACACCACATTCTGTGAGGAACAACATGGGGCATCTCAATGCTTTCCAACCGGCCATGGCCGGTGTGCGCCGCCCTGGCGCCCTTGATTCCCGGGCCTCTCTCCCGGTTTCGTTGATGGACCGTGCCACTCTGGCACTGCATGAGGAACATGCATAATGGCGGCCCAACAGGTTGGTCTGAAAAAGACCCTCAAGCTGTGGCAAGTCGTGGTTATGGGACTGGCGTACCTCACCCCCATGGCGGTGTTCGACACCTTCGGCATCGTCACCGAGATCACCGAAGGCCATGTGCCGACCGCCTACCTGTTTGCCCTGATCGGCATGCTGTTCACTGCCCTGAGCTACGGCCATCTGGTGCGCAAGTTCCCGTCAGCCGGCTCCGCCTATACCTATGCCCAGAAGGTGTTTCACCCCTATGTCGGCTTTATGGTGGGCTGGACTTCCCTGCTCGACTACATGTTCATGCCGATGATCAACATGCTGCTGGCCAAGATCTATCTGGGCGCCCTGTTCCCTGAAGTGGAACCCTGGACCTATATCTTCGGTCTGGCGGTGGTGATGACCGCTCTCAACCTGCGCGGCATCAAGCTGGTAGCCAACTTCAACAGCCTGATTGTGGTGATGCAGTTCAGCATCATCGCCATCTTCATCGGACTGATCGCCTGGGGCGTTCACAACGGTGAAGGGCTGGGCACCGTGGCCAGCAGCCGTCCCTTCTTCTCGGAGCAGATCCAGGTGTCGCCGCTGCTGATGGGGGCCTCCATCCTCTGTCTGTCGTTCCTCGGCTTTGACGCCATCAGCACCCTGTCGGAAGAGACCCCGGACGCGGATCGGGTGATCCCGCGCGCTATCGTGCTGACGGCGCTGATTGGCGGTGTGCTGTTTGTCACCACCTCCTACTTCCTGCAGCTCTACTTCCCGGACATCTCCCGCTTCCAGCATCCGGATGCGGTGCTGCCGGAGATCGCCCTCTATGTCGGCGGCAAGCTGTTCCAGGCGGTGGTACTGGTTTGCACTACTGTGGCGGTGCTGGCCTCCGGGCTCGCCTCCCACGCCGGTGTCTCGCGCCTGCTCTACGTGATGGGTCGTGATCGCGCCCTGCCCGCCCGCTTCTTCGGTTACATCCATCCGAAGTGGCAGACCCCGGCGTTCAACGTGCTGCTGGTCGGCCTGCTGGCCCTCTCTGCGGTGTCGCTGGATCTGGAGATGGCGCTGGCGCTGATCAACTTCGGCGCCCTGGTGGCCTTCACCTTCGTCAATCTGGCGGTGATTGCCCACTTCTATGTGAAGCTCGGTCGCAACAAGTGTCTCAAGGATCACCTGATGTATCTGCTGCTGCCGCTCTGTGGCGCCGCCTGCATCGGGGTACTGTGGCTCAACCTCGAGCCCTCCTCCTTCGAGCTGGGGCTGATTTGGGCGGCGCTGGGGGCCATCTACCTGTTCCTGCGCCTCACCGTGTTCCGCATCCCGCTGCATACCGCTGACAAGGTGGAGATCGCCCAGTAATCACTGGCGCCCTCTACCGATAGAGAACAAGGAGCCTGCGGGCTCCTTGTTGTTTCTGTGGTGCGCGGGTTGCCAGCAGCGCTGGTTTCCCGAAGTGCAGTTTTTGCGAGAAGTGTGACTGATTTCAAATAACTACCCACCCGCACCGCTCGCCATGCCAAGGCCGTGGCCAAACTGCGCCATGGTCACAGTCATTAAAGTGAATGGATATGCAGCTAATGTTTTCCTCCACTCCCCCCTCTATCTCACCCGCCAGCCGATAACATGGCATGACCCGCTCACGGGCAGGTCATGGCAAATATGATCAGGATCAATGTTGAGGCTTTATGCACCCTGCAGCGCAGATTTGCCGTTTTTTCATACGCAACGGAAGGGGACGTTTACCCCCCCGAAAAAGGGGGGGAGGCCCGGGACGAGCCGCAGGGGGCGAGTGACCACTTACCTGCCACCCGGTTATGCAAAAAAATGCGGTTTTTCGGCCATTATTGCTTGTCAAGGGGGCTGACCGAATGCACAATACGCCGCCAATAAAGGACCGATGTTCACTGCGACATCGGTTTTTCTATTTTGAAGTGCAGTACAAACCCACCACAAGAGGCCGGAACGTTTCCGGAAGTGATATTCGAGATTGCCAAACAATCTCCCGACGTTGAGAGGATAACAATGGGGCGTTTTAATGCTTTCCTGCCGGTACAGCCCGGTATGCGCCTCCCCGGCGCCCTTGATGTACAGGCTTGCGAATCCATCGTATCCCTGCGCTCGTTGCAAGCACGTGCTGCGGCACTGATTGAGGAGAAAGCGTAATGGCATCGCAAAACGCCAAGCTGCTCAAGACCCTTACCCTGACACAAGTGATTGTGATGGGTCTGGCCTATCTGACCCCCATGGCTGTCTTCGACACCTTCGCCATCGTCGGTGACATCACCGAAGGCCGGGTCGCCACCGCCTATCTGCTGGCTCTGGGTGGCATCCTGCTCACCGCCTTCAGCTACGGTCATCTGGTACGCAAGTTCCCCTCTGCGGGCTCCGCCTATACCTATGCCCAGAAGGTGTTCAACCCCTACGTCGGTTTCATGGTCGGCTGGTCATCCCTGCTCGACTACATGTTCATGCCGATGATCAACATCCTCTTGGCCAAGATCTACCTGACCGCCATGTTCCCGGGCGTCGAGCCCTGGGTGTTCATCTTCGGTCTGGTGACCGTGATGACCTTCCTGAACCTGCGCGGCATCAATCTGGTGGCCAACTTCAACGGTCTGATCGTGGTGATCCAGCTCGCCATCATCACCCTCTTTATCGGCCTGATGGCGTGGGGCATCTACCACGGTGAAGGCGCTGGCACCCTGATGAGCAGCCGTCCGTTCCACTTCGACTCTGCCCAGATGGTGCCGCTCTTTACCGGTGCGACCATCCTCTGCTTCTCGTTCCTGGGCTTTGACGGTCTGAGCTCGCTCTCCGAAGAGACCCCGAACGCCGGCAAGGTGATCCCCAAGGCGATCGTGCTGACGGCCCTCATCGGTGGCGTCATCTTCGTGGTGGTCTCCTACTGCCTGCAGCTCTACTTCCCGAGCCTCTCCCGCTTCCAGCATCCGGATGCGGTACTGCCGGAGATCGCCCTCTACGTTGGCGGCACCTTCTTCCAGTCCGTGGTACTGGTCTGCACCACCGTTGCGGTGCTGGCCTCCGGCATGGCGGCTCACGCCGGTGTCTCGCGCATCCTCTACGTGATGGGGCGTGATCGGATGATCCCGGAGCGGGTGTTTGGCTACATCCACCCTAAATACCGCACCCCGGCCATCAACGTGCTGATGGTGGGCGGTCTGGCCCTCTCCGCAGTCTCCTTTGATCTGGATACCGCATTGGCGCTGGTCAACTTCGGCGCACTGGTGGCGTTCAGCTTCGTCAACCTGTCGGTGATCGGTCAGTTCTGGGTGCGCGAGAAGCGCAACAAGACCCTCAAGGATCACGTCATCTACCTGTTGATGCCGCTGCTCGGCGCTGCCACCATCGGTGCCCTGTGGATCAACCTGGAGCAAAGCTCGCTGGAGCTGGGCCTGATCTGGGCTGGCCTCGGCGTGACCTATCTGTTCCTGCGTCTGGCGGTTTTCCGCATCCCGTTCCGTCAGTACGAGGAAGCGGCTGACGCCTGATCCTCTGCGGATAACGGATACACAGAAGGGGAGCCATGGCTCCCCTTCTGTTATTTCACCGGCGCTATATCGCCGATTGTCGATGACCGACTGGCGACCCTTGTCGCCGCCCCCGGCAGCAGGCCGGAAGGCTGACTCATCAACCGTTGTTGATCACCGCAGTCGCAGCAGCCTTGAGCGGATCATTGGCCACCGCTTTGACATCCTTGTGGGCTTTTTTCAGCTGATCTTCAGCCTTGTCGGCCTTGCGCTGGGTCGCGTTGACATCATCGCGGACACCCTGCACGCTGTCGCTCGCCTTGTCGCGCAGATCGGCGGTGCCATTTTTCAGCTCGTCCTTCGCCTTCTCTTTCTGCTGACGCATCAGCATCTCGGTATCACAACGACCCTTGACCCCGACGGAGGCACCCATCGCCTCGTTCTTCAGCGCCTTGTCCAGATTGCACTCCGGCTGCAGCACTGACTTGGCCTGCACACCGATTGACAACAACCCGAGGGAAAGAGAGAGAACCCATGCTCGCATCACGCTTATTACTCCACGACTCAAAAGAAACGCCGCAGCATAGCGTCCCGCCCCGGGATCACAAGCCTTATTGTGTCGATAGTCACCTGGCCGCCGGATTATCGACCTGATCCGTCACCCCTTGTCGAACCGGCCCCGGAAAACCGCAGTCATCAAACCATCACAAAAGTGTCACTTTGTCATATTTCTGTCATTTACCACTGATTAAATGCGCGGGTCATCAACTACCCAAGACGGAACGACCGTCCCAAGAGGCTTTATGCAACACCATCACTCCTTGTCACAGCCGCCCGCGACCCGCGCCCTGTTCAACTGGATGAGTGTCATCGTACTGGTCTACCTGATCCTGGTCGCCGTGGGCGCCATCTCCCACGGCTTCAAAGATTTCTCCGGCGGCGCCGAGGGGGCAGCCCGGATCTTTGCCTTCGCCAACAACCCCTTTGTCGCCCTGCTGCTCGGTATTCTGGCCACCGCGCTGGTGCAATCCTCCAGCACCGTCACCTCGGTGATCGTCGGTCTGGTAGCGGGTGGCCTGCCCATCGGCATGGCCATCCCCATGGTGATGGGTGCCAATCTCGGCACCACCATCACCAACACCATCGTCTCCATGGGTCATATCCGTGACAGATCCGAGTTCCGCCGCGCCTTCGCCGCCGCCACCGTGCACGACTTCTTCAACCTGCTGGCGGTGTTTATCTTCCTGCCGCTGGAGCTGATGTTCGGCCTGCTGCAACACAGCGCCGAGTGGCTGGCCAACCTGCTGGTGGGCTCCGCCGACATGTCGATGAAGGGCATGGATTTCATGAAGCCGCTGACCGCACCGGCCCAGCAGCTGATCGACAGTGCCGTCGCCTTCCTGCCGGGCAAGGGTGCCGCCATCGCCACCATCGTCATCGGTATCCTGCTGATCCTCGCCTGCGTCACCTGGCTCGGCAAGGTGCTGCAACAGGTGCTGGTTGGCCGTGCCAAAGAGCTGCTGCACAAGGCGCTGGGCCGTGGCCCGCTGACCGGCATCACCTCGGGCGCACTGGTGACCATCATGGTGCAGTCCTCCTCCACCACCACCAGCCTGATGATCCCGCTGGCCGGTGGCGGCGTGTTCAGCACCCGTCAGCTCTACCCCTTCACCCTGGGGGCCAATATCGGTACCACCATCACCGCCCTGCTGGCTGCCACCGCCATCAGCGGAGCCGGTGCCCAGCTGGCCATGACCATTGCGCTGGTCCACGTGCTGTTCAACGTCTTCGCCGTGGTGCTCATCTATGGCATCCCCTTGCTGCGTGACCTGCCGGTGCGCGCCGCTGAGGGGCTGGCCCGGGTAGGCAGCGAGAACAAGCTGCTGGCACTGGGTTATGTGGCGGGTCTCTTCTTCGCCCTGCCCGCCCTGATGATGGTGGCCGCCAAGTAAGCGCCGCCGCCATGACAAGGGGCGAGTCACCGACTCGCCCCTTTTTGCATCTGCGTCACCGTGCTTTGCCTGCCCGCTCACATCCTCCCGCCCTGTGGCTCGCCATCAGGAGCGGTGCGCGATAAGATGGCGCCCTCATTGCACTTTTTACATTTCATGGAACAGGAAAAACCGATGAAATTCATAATGATCGCGCTGCTGGTTGCCGGTGTGGCCTACTACTTCTACTCCAGCAGCAACAACAAAAAGCTGGCGGCCGACAACGTGCGGATTGGCGCCGAGTTCCTCGCCAGCAACAAGGACAAACCGCTGGTTACCACCACCGCCTCCGGCCTGCAGTACGAAGTGCTGACCCCGGGCACCGGCACCGTTCACCCCACTGCCACCAGCAAGGTGAAGGTGCACTACGAGGGCAAGCTGCTGGACGGCACCGTCTTTGACAGCTCGGTCGCTCGTGGCGAGCCCATCGAGTTTGGCCTCAATCAGGTGATCGCTGGCTGGACCGAAGGGGTACAGCTGATGGTGGAAGGTGAGAAGACCCGTTTCTACATCCCCGCCAACCTCGCCTACGGCGACCGCGCCGCGGGCAAAATCCCGCCGGGATCCGTGCTGATTTTTGACGTGGAGCTGCTGGGTATCCAGTAAGAGCGCAGAACGCTCCAGTGGCAATATCCCACTAAGCCTTCGTGCTGATTTTTGCTGTGGAACTGCCGGGCATTCAGTAACAGCGCGTGGCTCATTTCAAAACAGCCTGACTAAACCAGAGAGGGCCGACAAATCACTTGTCGGCCCTCTCTTTTTGCAACCCTCCTTGCCCTCATCCCGCTCTGCATAACGGCCCCCCGCCCACCTGTTGCCCACAAAAAAACCGCCCTAAGGCGGTTTTTTACAATGGGATGGCAGAGGCCAAAAAGGCGCAAGTCCGGTTAGATGGACTGCTCTTCGCCACCCAGAGCGGCAAACAGCGCCGGGATAAACTGGGCCAGCTCGGAGGTCACCAGCGCGAAGTCGGCATCCAGACGGGCGGCCGGATCTTCGCTGGTGACGTCGTCGTTCTGCTCACGCAGCTCTTCGCTGAACTTCAGGCGCTTGATGGAGAGATCATCCCCCAGCACGAAGCTGACGGTCTCGCCCCAGTTGAGGGCCAGTTTGGTCACCAGCTTGTCGTTGGCCAGGTGGTTCTTGATCTCGTCGGTCATCAGATCCTGCTGCTTGCAGCGGATGATGCCGCCGTGCTCCATGGCACTGCGCAGCTCGGCTTCGTCTTCCAAAGTGAAGGAAGCGGGCAGATTGCCCTCGTTCAGCCACTCGGTCATGGTGATCTCGGGCGGGTTCTTGAGAGCCACCGGCACCACCGGCAGGGAGCCGATGGATTTGCGCAACAGCGCCAGCAGATCGTCCGCCTTCTTGGCAGAACCTGCGTCCACCACCATTAAATTGTCGGCCGGATTGATCCAGGCGAAGGTCTGGCTGGTACGACTAAAGGCACGGGGCAGCAGGGTGTGGAGGATCTCCTCTTTCAGCGCTTCCTTCTCTTTCTTCTTGAGGGCGCGACCCTGTTCGAACTCGATCGCTTCTACCTTCTCGGCCAGCATCTCCTTGACCACGCTACCGGGCAGCATCTTCTCCTCTTTGCGGGCGCAGATGAGGATGTGGCCGGAGGCAGAGTGGGTCAGGGTTGAGCCGAATTTGCCAAGGGGCTTGACCCACCCGAAACGGGAGATGTCCTGACTGCCGCAAGGGGTGAAGGCACAGGCTTCCAGCTGGGTTTCCAGCTGATCCACGGTCAGGTCAAAGGGGCGGGTAAAGCGATAAATCTGCAGGTTTTTAAACCACATGGCGTCCTCGGTCTCTAGATTGTCCGGCGGGCATTGTACTAGAGAGGCGCTTTGTGATCAGCCAATCATTCTCGCTAAATAAAGGGCGATCGACCTCACAGGGTCTCATTTATAACACCTGAGCCCTTGCCAAGTTCCCCTAGACTGCGAGAGTGCCAGTTGTTAACAAGGATGAAATTATGTTACGGCCAAGTCGCTCGGAAGACATGGAAGAGGTCGTTGAAATCTGGCTGCTGGCCTCCCTGCAGGCCCACGATTTCGTCGATGCCTCCTGCTGGTGGCAGGCCCAGGAGGATCTGCGTACCCGCTACCTCGATCGCGCCGCCATCTGGGTGTTCGAGGAGCGCGGCGATCTGCTCGGTTTTATGGCGCTGGTGGATAACTATCTCGCCGCCCTCTTTGTGCGTCCCGACCGTCAGGGTCGCGGTGTCGGTCACGCCCTGCTGCAGGAGGCGAAGCGTCAGGGGGCGTCGCTCCACGCCCGGGTCTTTGTCGAGAACGATCAGGCGGTGCGTTTCTATCGCCGCCACGGTTTTGTCATCGAGGCCGAGGAGTCCGATCCCCTCACCGGCCACCCCCAATACCGGATGTGCTGCGAACCGGCCTGAATCGATGCCAGCCCCCTGTTTTACTTGAAAAAAGCACGGGGCATCCTCATCTTGTCTCCATCGGGTGCCGCGGGCACCATCCCTGCAACCGGGCTGTTTTCCAATGAAAATCCTCCATACCGCCGACTGGCACCTTGGCCATCAACTTCATGGCCATGACCGCCGTTTTGAACACGATGCCTTTCTCGACTGGCTGAGCGACACCCTCAAGGCGCGCGAGATCGACGCCCTGCTGGTGGCGGGCGATCTGTTTGATACCGCCAATCCCCCCGCCAGCGCCTGGCAACAGCTCTACCGTTTTCTGGCGCGGCTGCGCGCCGAGATGCCCCACCTCAACATGGTGCTGATCGGCGGCAACCACGACTCCCCCTCCAAGCTCGATGCTCCCCACGAGCTGCTGCGGGCCTTTGATCTGCATCTGGTGGGCAGCATCAGCCGCGACAGTGAGGGCAAGCTCGAGACTGACCGCCTGCTGGTACCGCTGCAAGACCGAGAGGGCAACATTGCCGCCTGGTGCGCCGCCGTGCCGTTCCTGCGCAGCAGCGATCTGCGGGTGGAGCCGTTGGAAGAGGGGCAGGACAGGCTGATCGAAGGGGTACGCCAAGTCTACGCCGAGGTATTGGCCGAGGGGCGCGCCCGCTGCGGGGAGGAGCTGCCGCTGATCGCCATGGGCCACGCCTATCTGGCGGCGGGCCAGCTCTCGGAGCTGTCGGAGCGGCGGGTGCTCGGCGGCAACCAGCACGCCCTGCCTGCCGACCTTTTCGCCGCGGCTGATTACACGGCGCTTGGTCACCTCCATCTGGCCCAGAGTCCGGCCGAGGGGGTGCACTACAGCGGCTCGCCGCTGCCGCTGTCGCTTGCCGAAGCGAACTACAACCATCAGGTGCTGGAAGTGACCTTTACGAGGGGGAAACTGGCCGGGCTGGAGCGGATCCCGGTGCCCCGCGCGGTGGAGATGATCCGCCTGCCCCAGAGCAGCCTCGACGAGGCGCTGAACGCCATCGCATCGCTCGAGCTGCCTGCTTGTCCACAAGAGGCACAACCCTTCCTGGAAGTGCGGCTGCGGCTGCCCAAGCCCGAGGCCCGCATCCGTGAGCGCATTCTGGCGGCCATCACCGACAAACCGGTGCGTCTGGCCCGCATCAGCACCCAGTATCAGGGCTCGGGCGAAGGGCTGGCCGACGGTCGCGAGCGGCGCCGGCTCGATGAGCTATCCCCCACCGAGGTGTTTCGCCTCTGCTATCAGCGCCAGTTTGAAGGGGAGCCCGAAGCACAACTGGTCGCCTCGTTTGAAGAGATCCTGGAGCAGGTGAAGGAGTCTAATGTATGAAAATCTTGTCTCTGTCAGGTGAAAATCTGGCCAGTCTGACCGGCCCCTTCACCATCGACTTTACCAGAGGAGCGCTCGGCGCCGCCGGCCTGTTTGCCATCACCGGCAATACCGGTGCGGGCAAGAGCACCCTGCTCGATGCCATTTGTCTCGCCCTCTACGACGAGATGCCGCGCTTTATCGCCAATCGCAAGAATGTGGCCGAAGTGGGCCGCATGGATGACGAAGAGAAGCTCAAGGCCAACGACGTGCGCGGTATCCTCAGTCGCGGCCACGCCAGCGGCTTTGCCGAGGTGCAGTTTCGCGGCTGCGATGGCCGGATCTGGCTGGCCCGCTGGGCGGTGCGCCGCGCCCGCAACCGCTCCGAGGGGCGCTTTCAGGCGCAGGAGCGCACCCTGACCGATGTGGAGTCGGGGCAGGTTTTCTCCGGCAGCAAGCGGGATCTGCAGGATCGCATCGACGAGCTGGTGGGCCTCTCCTGGGAGCAGTTCCGCCGCGCGGTGATCCTGCCGCAGGGGGAGTTTGCCGCCTTCCTCAAATCGGACGCCAACGAGCGCTCCGCCCTGCTCGAACGGATGACCGGCACCGAGCTCTACTCCGCCATCTCTATCCAGACCTATGAACGGGCGCGGGAAGAGCAGCAGAAGCTGGCCACCATTGCCCAACGCCTCGGCGACGTGGCGCTGATGGACGACGCCACCCGCGAACAGTGGGTGAGCCAGCAAATAAGCCTCTCCACCACCCTCAAGCACGAGCAGCAGCAACAGCAACTGATGCAGGACTTGCGCGACCTCAACAGCCGCATTGCCGTCCAGATTCAGGGCTGCGCCGAGGGACAGGCGGCGCTCGATGCCGCCCTGCAGGCCCACGGCGCCGCTGCCCCCGAGCGCGAGGAGTTTGCCCGCGCCGAGCAGGCCCAGGTGGCCCGCGCCGATCACGACGAGCTGGCCCGTCTCACCCTTGAAGTGCAGCAGCAGGAGAAGGTGATCGCCGAGCTGGGCCCGGAGCTGGCCAAACTCGAGGAGCAGACCCAGCAGAGCGCGCTGACCGAGCAGCAGTTGCTGGCGGAGAAGATCGCCGCCGAGCGCGAGTGGGGTGCCCTGCAACCCGAACTCAAGCGGGCGCAGGAGCTCGATACCCGCATCCGGGAAAAAGTGCAGCAGTTGCAGAAGATCCAGCAAGAGGGGGCGCAGGAGCGGGAAGTCCAGCTCACCCTCGAGCAGGGCTGGCGCGAGCAGAGCCGACAGGTAGAGCTGCTCAAGCAGCAGCACCAGCAGTGGGGGCTCTGGCTCGAAGAGCACAAGGAGCTGGCGCCAGTGGCCCGCCAGTGGCAACCCCTGCTCACCGCCATGCAGGATTGGGCCGACGATGCCGACAAGCTGCAACAGCAGCTCATCCTGCGGGATCACAAGCTGCGCGCCCTGCAGCAGTTGCAGCGCCAGCTGGAGCAAGGCCAGCAGGAGCGCGACTACTGGCAACAGGAGCAGGCGCGGCTGCAACAGCAACAGCACGAGCTGCAGGAGCTGCAGTGGGAGAGCCGCCTCGCCAAGGCGCAGGAGCAGTGGCAACAGCAGACCGAGCAACTGGGTCAACTGCGCCAGCTGCTGGAGCTGGCCGATTACGGCCGCAACCACGGCGAGCAGCATGGCCGTCTGCAGCAGGAGATTGCCCAGCTGGAGCAGGCGCTGAGCAAACTCGCCACCCTAGGCGAAGAGCTGGCGCCCGCCCGCGAGCGGCTCGCCCTGCAGCGGGATGAGGCGCGCCATGCGCTGGAGCAGTCCCGGGCGGTGGCCACTTTCGAGCAGTATCGCCATATTCTGAGCGATGGCTCCCCCTGCCCGCTGTGCGGTGCCGAGGAGCATCCCTACAGCCAGAGCCAACCGCAGGTAGCGGGGATCCTGGGTCAGCTGGCGGAGCGGGCCCGCAGTCTGGAGCTCGAATGGGAGCGGCTCAACCATCAATACATTCAATGCGAGAGCGAGCGTCAGGAGCTGGCCCGTCAGCTGGCAGTGCGTCAGCAACATCTGCCGGAGCTGGAGGCCCGCGCCGAGCAGCTGACCCAGCGCTGGCAACAAGTGGGGGGAGATACCCTGCTCGGTCATCCGCTGCCGCTGCGCCAGAGTCCAATCGAGTGGAACGAGCTGATGAGCACCCTGCTCGGCCATGGCCAGGCGCTGGAGCTGGGGTTGGCCCAGAGCCAGCAGCTGCTGCGTCAGGCCCAGCTCGGTCAGCAACAGTTGCAAGGGGTGCGTCAGCAACTGAGCCAGCTGGCGGCCCAACACCAGCAGTTTGACCAGCAGTGGCAGGAGGCCGACCGCCAGCGCATCGCGCTGGAAGGAGAGGTAAAGGGGATGGGCGAGCAGGAAGCGACCCTGCGCCAGCGCCTCGAACAGGGTGCCCAGCGCCTCGACGAGCAGATGGGCGGCCAACCGTGGCGCCAGTGGCTCGGCAGCCAGCAGTGGCACG
This sequence comes from Aeromonas sp. YN13HZO-058, assembly GCF_001921245.1. NCBI lineage: Bacteria > Pseudomonadati > Pseudomonadota > Gammaproteobacteria > Aeromonadales > Aeromonadaceae > Aeromonas > Aeromonas sp. YN13HZO-058. The sequence continues at coordinate 43,371 of NZ_MQSY01000065.1, forward strand.
AATGGCAGCGGGCCTGCGAAGCCTGGCTGCACGGCCAGAGCGAGTGGGAGCGGCTGGCCAGCGAGATCGCCAGCCTGACCCCTGCCCTGAGCGCACAGGAGGCGCGCCTGCAGACCCAGCGCGAGCTGCTGCACAAGTTGGAGCGGGACTACAAGGAGCACGAACAGCAGCGTCAGGGGCTGCTCACCAGCCGCAGCGGCTGTCTCGGCGGTGAGGAGATCCCGCTGGTCGAGAGCCGCTGGCAACAACGGCTGCAACAGCTCGCCAGCGAACTGGAGCTGATGCAAAGCGGTGCCCGCGCTCTGCGGGAGCGGCAGACCGAGCTCAAGACCCGCCTCAGCCATGTGGAGCAGGAAAAGCAGACCAGCAGCCGCCGCAAGCGGGAGGTGCTGGGACGCTGGGCGGCCCACGCCAGCAACCTCGGCATCGCCGAGTATGACCTGCGCCGCCTGCTCGCCATCAGCCCCGATGAACTCAAGGCTCGGCGCACAGCCCTGCAAGGGCTGGAAGATGCCCTTGGCGAGGCGCGCACCCGCCTTGCCGAACGGCAACGGGCGCTGGCGCTGGAGGAGAGCAAGCGGGATCGCTATCGGGAGCACCATCCCGAGCTGGCCGCACTGCCGGATGCAGAGCTGAGCGATCAGCTGGCGGCACTCGATGCCCGCTGCCGCGCCCTTGAAGAGCAGCTGTTCGAGTGCAAGAGCAAGCTGGCACAGGCCGAAGCGGCTGCCCTCAAGGCAGGCAGCCTGCAACAGGAGCTGGCCGCCCAGCAGGCGGTGGCCGACCACTGGCAACAGCTGTGCGATCTGATTGGGCAGGCCAACGGTGCCAAGTTCCGCACCTTCGCCCAGAGCCTCACCCTCGAACGCCTGCTGCTGGAGGCCAACGCCCAGCTCGCCGAGCTGTCGCCGCGCTACCGGCTGGAGCGGGTACCCGGCACCGATCTGGCGCTGCAGGTGGTGGATCTCGACATGGGGGACGAGGTGCGCTCGGTGGACTCCCTCTCCGGTGGCGAGAGTTTTCTGGTGTCGCTGGCGCTGGCGCTGGCCCTCTCCAGCCTCTCGTCACGCCAGACCCAGGTCGAGTCGCTGTTTATTGACGAAGGGTTTGGCACCCTGGATCCGGACAGTCTGGATCTGGCGCTCGCCAGTCTCGACTCCCTGCAAGCCGCCGGTCGCCAGATCGGGGTCATCTCCCATGTCCAAACCCTGGTAGAACGGATCGGCGTGCAGATCAGGGTCGAAGCCCTCGGCGGTGGCGAGAGTCGGGTGCTGGTCCCCTGAGTCCCATCGGGTCAATCAGCAGCACCATCGGCTCAATCACCACGCCGTAAACAGCAAGACCCCGCCAATTGGCGGGGTCTTGCTGAGAGGCTATCAACCGAAGCGGTAGGCGCCCATGTAGAGGCTGCCGCCATCCCAACTGTCGTGCAGCCGGGTCGGAGCCACACCATCGGCCGCCCCCAGCGCCACAAAGAGCGGGCGCAGGTGGTCGTCGTGGGGATGGGACTCCACCGCTCCGGGAGCCAGCCGACGATAGTCGAGTAGTGCCAGTCGATCCTCGTCGGCCATCTTCTGCTCCAGCCAATCGACAAACTGGCTGGCCCACTCCGGTACTGGCGCGCCTTCCGGTGCCAGCGCCCGCAGGTTGTGGGTGATGGCGCCGGAGGCGAGGATGCCAATCCCCTGACTGCGCAGCGCCCCCAGCACCTCCCCCAGTTGCCACAACTGGGCCGGGGTGAAGCTCGCGGGGATGGAGATCTGCACCAGCGGGATCTCGCTCTCGGGGTCAATCAGGGAGAGCGGCGACCAGACCCCGTGATCCAGCTCGCGCCGCACCGGGGTGGCGGTCAGTCCGGCCAGCGCCAGCTGGTCGCTCACCCCTTGTTGCAGCCACTCGGGGCTGCTGGCAGGCCAGCGCATCCGGTAGAGGGGTTCGGGAAAGCCGTAAAAGTCGTACATCAGGGCCGGTTTGGGCTCGACGTTGATCTGCAGCTCGCGGCTGAACCAGTGGGCGGAGATGACCACCAGCCCCTTGAGCTTACCCAGACGCAGGGTTCGCAGAAAACGGGTGGCGGGTTGCTCACGCAGCATCAGATCCGGTGCGCCGTGAGAGATAAACCAGACGGGGGCGAGGGACATAAAGCGAACTCCAACAAGGTATCAGGGGCGATACCGGAGGGGATATCGCTGTTGGAATCGATTATCACCCCACGATTTCAGGTGAACAATCCAGCAAGATAGATAAGCACTATCAACCAATGGTTGATAATTTCACTCCTTCTCTCCTTCCTTCACACCTTCACGACCGGAAAACGGTAATAGATATCAAGGCTGCGGCGCATCCGGCAGCGGTCGGGGAGCACGAAGCGTCATCCGGGTCGCTGCACGGTGATCCTGCCACTCTCGCCACGCCAATCCCTCGGCAACCGCCTCCCCTTTTACCGGGTGGAAAAAGAGTGCGAGCAGACCAGCGTTGTCAGGCCAGTCGCGGGCTGGCAGCGCCTGAACCAGCAGCAGAGTGGTGCCCAGCAAGAGCAGAGTCCATCCGGTTTCATGGCTGTTTTTCATCCCGACCTCCTTCACCCGTGCGCCAATGAACTAACATTTTTGCGCAAGCCGGTGACAAGACGGTGACAGCGGGCGGGTGGTCATTTTACAACATCTGAACCTCAACCCGGCCAAACAACCACAGATGGCAACATTTGTATCCCTTCAGCCCTAACCTGTGGCCATATGCTCTAAAATGTGACTCACAGGAAAACGTTATCCCTGAAAAGAAAACGTTATCTGGTCAAAACGTTGTTTCTGGATCATAAAAAGATTCCAAAAACTGGTGTATATTGCTCGGCGGAAATTCCTTAACCATGAAGATTGACATGAAAAAGACCAAAATTGTCTGCACCATCGGTCCGAAGACCGAATCCAAAGAAATGCTGGCCAAAATGCTGGACGCCGGCATGAACGTCATGCGCCTGAACTTCTCCCACGGTGACTACGCCGAGCACGGCAGCCGCATCAGCAACCTGCGCGCTGTGATGGCCGAGACCGGCAAG